>NZ_SSDQ01000085.1:0-321 GCF_004794315.1 Microbacterium sp. PF5
AAGCCGTGGAATGGGGCCGTTCAAAAAACCTGATTGCGCGCTCGCCCTTGCTGCCGGGGGACGACCGATGAAGACGGTCTGCGAAGTTCTCGGCGTGGCGCGCTCTGCCGTGGCGGTGAAGCGAGCTCGCTCGTCCGACTGGCGCGATGGTCGCCGTGCCCGCGTGACCAACGATGCCGGGCTGGTCGAGGAGATTCAGGCCCATGTGGCGCACCTTCCCACCTACGGCTACCGCCGTGTCTGGGCGCTGCTGCGCCGCAGTCGGGAGCAGAGCGGTGCGCCGTGCATCAACGTCAAGCGCGTGTATCGGGTCATGCGGGA
>NZ_SSDQ01000086.1:0-24126 GCF_004794315.1 Microbacterium sp. PF5
CCTCGGCGTCCGGCGTTCCGGCCGACGAGGAGAGCGCGGCCGAGGCTCCTGCCGACGCGGACGCCGACGCCGCCGCTGACGCGCCGGCGAGCCAGGAGGCTGCCGGAGACGCTCCCGCCGAGGCCGCCCCCGCCGCCGATGTGCCCGCCGAGGACGCTCCCGCCACGGATGCGCCGTCCGAGCATGCTCCCGCCGCTGAGGCGCCGTCCGAGGAGGCTCCCGCCGAGGGCGAGCCCGCCGCTGAGGCGTCGTCCGACGATGCTCCCGCCGCCGAGGCGCCGTCCGAGGCCGCTCCCGCCGAGGCCGCTCCCGCCGCCGAGAAGACGGAGCCCGAGGCCCCGGCGCCCCTGACCGCCGTCTCCCTGGGCCTGCTGCCCGAGGTGTTCGTGTCGCAGGTGTCGACCCAGCTGCACTTCTACGCGCCCGAGGTCGTCCCGCTGCCGGCACGCCCCGGTCGCGACGAACGTCCTGCCGAGCGCGACCAGGAGGAGTCGTCCTCCGGCCGCCGTGGCCGCCGCCGCCGCGGAGGTTCCGACGCCGACGAGCAGCGCGACGAGCCGCGTCAGCGCCAGCGCGTCGTGGAGTACATCACCGAGCCGAAGGCCATCAAGGGCTCGACGCGCCTGGAGGCCAAGAAGCAGCGCCGCCGTGACGGGCGCGACGCGGGTCGCCGTCGTCCGGTCGTCACCGAGGCGGAGTTCCTCGCGCGCCGCGAGTCGGTCGACCGCAAGATGGTCGTGCGCTCCAAGAACGGTCGCACGCAGATCGGCGTGCTGGAGGACGGCGTGCTCGTGGAGCACTACGTCGCCCGCAACCAGGACGCGTCGCTCATCGGCAACGTCTACCTCGGCCGTGTGCAGAACGTGCTCCCCAGCATGGAGGCCGCGTTCGTCGACATCGGCCGTGGTCGCAACGCCGTGCTGTACTCCGGCGAGGTGGACTGGGACGGCGTCGAGACCGGCAACCAGCCGCGCCGCATCGAGCTGGCCCTCAAGCCCGGCGACCGCGTGCTCGTCCAGGTCACGAAGGACCCGGTCGGCCACAAGGGCGCCCGCCTCACGAGCCAGATCTCGCTGCCCGGCCGCTACCTGGTGTACGTGCCCGGCGGGTCGATGAACGGCATCAGCCGCAAGCTGCCCGACAACGAGCGGGCGCGACTCAAGCGCATCCTCAAGGAGGTGCTGCCCGAGTCCTCCGGCGTGATCGTCCGCACGGCCGCGGAGGGTGCGACCGAGGAGCAGCTGACGCGCGACGTCCAGCGGCTCACGTCGCAGTGGGAGCACATCCAGAAGCAGGTGGAGAGCCAGCAGGCACCCGCGCTGCTGCACGCCGAGCCGGATCTGCTGGTCAAGATCGTCCGCGATGTCTTCAACGAGGACTTCACGAAGATGCTCATCCAGGGTGAGGACGCGCAGCGCACGATCCGCGCCTACCTGGAGAGCGTCGCGCCCGACCTGCTCGAGCGCGTCGAGTCCTACGAGGACGAGGTCGACCCCTTCGACGCGTTCCGGATCACCGAGCAGATCGAGAAGGCGCTCGACCGCAAGGTGTGGCTGCCGTCCGGTGGTTCGCTCGTGATCGACCGCACCGAGGCGATGACGGTCGTCGACGTCAACACCGGCAAGTTCGTCGGTTCGGGCGGCAACCTCGAGGAGACCGTCACCAAGAACAACCTCGAGGCGGCGGAGGAGATCGTCCGTCAGCTGCGGCTGCGCGACATCGGCGGCATCATCGTGGTCGACTTCATCGACATGGTGCTGGAGTCCAACCGTGACCTCGTGCTGCGGCGTCTGATCGAGTGCCTGAGCCGCGACCGCACGAAGCACCAGGTGGCCGAGGTCACGTCGCTGGGCCTCGTGCAGATGACCCGCAAGAAGCTGGGCCTCGGGCTGCTGGAGACCTTCAGCGAGGCGTGCGAGGTCTGCGCGGGTCGCGGCGTCATCGTGCACCACGACCCGGTGGTCAAGCACCGCGCCAACGGCGGCAACGGCGGAGGCGGAGGAAACGGCGGTCGCCGCCAGCGCGGCAACGGGAACGGCAACGGCAACGGCAACGGGAACGGCAACACCGCTCCGGTCGTGGCCGCGGTGACGCACAGCATCACGGAGGGCGCGAAGTCGGCGCTCGCCCAGATCGCCGCGTCGACCATCGCCCCCTCGGGTGACGCCCCCGCCGAGAGCGCACCGGCCGAGCAGGCCGCCGCGCCCGCCGCCGAGCGTCCGAAGAAGGCCCGCAAGAAGCGCGGGGCCGACCGCAAGGGCCCGAAGTCACCGGCCGAGGAGCTCCTCGACTCGGTGCTGGACGCGCTTCCCGAGCCGAAGGCACCGGGGCAGGGGCGTGGTCGCCGCCGGGTGACGACGGCCGCGCTCTCCGGCACGCCGGTGTCGGTGGCGGCGGAGAGCTCAGCGCAGCCGGTCGCGGCCGCGGACCCGGAGGCCTGACGCGATCAGGCGGCGCACCAGTTCCTTCCCCGGAACGTGCTGGGCGCCGCCGGCGATCAGCCGCGCCACCGCGTCCTCCGGGACGTCGTAGTGGTCGAGGTCGAACGCGCGCGCCGGGATGCCGTGCGCGCGGGCGAAGTCGTGCAGCTCGTCGAGGTCGGTGTCGCTGACCAGGTGCGCCCACAGGCGTCCATGGGCCGGCCAGAGGGGGTCGTCGACGAGTACGGTCACCTCGCCAGCCTACGACCGGAGGCGCGACCGGTCTCACTTTGCGAGGGGCTCCGGCATCCGGTAAAGTAGTCCCTTGGTGCGCATGCCGCGTCGTCCTCGACGGCCGATGCGGAGAGTCTTGCATTCGCGCCCGTCGTACCAGCGACGCATGCAAGCAACAGTCTTCCCGTGAGATTCTCGGAGCCGCGTGCTCCCCAACGAAACAGGTATGAAGTGGTTTACGCAGTAGTGCGCGCCGGTGGCCGGCAGGAGAAGGTCGAGGTCGGCACCATCGTTCAGCTCGACCGTGTTCAGGCGGCCCAGGGCGAGAAGATCGAGCTGCCCGCTGTGCTGCTCGTCGACGGCGCCACGGTGACCACCGACGCCGACGCGCTGGCGAAGGTCAAGGTCACGGCCGAGGTCGTGGGCAACCTCCGCGGCCCGAAGATCGTCATCCAGAAGTACAAGAACAAGACCGGCTACAAGAAGCGTCAGGGCCACCGCCAGGAGCTCACGCGCGTCAAGATCACCGGCATCAAGTAAGACCGAGGAGACACAGGACATGGCACACAAAAAGGGCGCAAGCTCCACCCGCAACGGTCGTGACTCCAACGCTCAGCGACTCGGTGTGAAGCGCTTCGGCGGTCAGCAGGTCCTCGCCGGCGAGATCATCGTCCGCCAGCGCGGCACGCACTTCCACCCCGGCGTGAACGTCGGCCGTGGTGGCGACGACACGCTGTTCGCTCTGGCCGCCGGTGCGGTCGAGTTCGGCGCGAAGGGCGGCCGCAAGGTCGTCAACATCGTCGCTGCTGCTGAGTGATCACAGCACCACGCTAGACATCCGGTTCGGGGCGGGCTTCGGCTCGCCCCGTCCGCGTATCTGCCGTCCGTCTTCCCCCGCTACCCGAAGGACACGCACACATGGTCACGTTCGTCGACACCGTCACGCTGCACCTCCGTGCGGGTAAGGGCGGCAACGGCTGCGTCTCGGTGCACCGGGAGAAGTTCAAGCCCCTCGGCGGCCCCGACGGCGGCAACGGCGGCGACGGTGGCGACATCGTCCTGGTCGCCGATCCGCAGACGGGCACGCTGCTGTCGTACCACCACTCGCCGCACCGCTCCTCGGGCAACGGCGGGCCGGGCATGGGCGACCACCGGTCGGGCTTCGACGGCGAGTCCCTGGAGCTTCCGGTCCCGGTCGGCACGGTGGTCAAGTCGCCGTCCGGCGAGGTGCTCATCGACCTGATCGAGCCGGGGGAGCGCTTCGTCGTGGCCGCCGGCGGCCAGGGCGGCCTGGGCAACGCCGCCCTCGCGACACCCAAGCGCAAGGCCCCCGGTTTCGCCCTGCTCGGCACGCCCGGCTACGAGGGCGACGTCGTGCTCGAGCTGAAGACCGTCGCCGACGTCGCGCTGGTGGGCTACCCGTCCGCCGGAAAGTCGAGCCTGATCGGCGCCATCTCGGCCGCACGCCCGAAGATCGCGGACTACCCCTTCACTACGCTCCACCCGAACCTGGGCGTCGTGCAGGTGGAGGACTTCCGGTTCACGGTCGCCGACGTGCCGGGACTGATCGAGGGCGCGAGCGAGGGCAAGGGCCTCGGCCTGGAGTTCCTGCGTCACGTCGAGCGCTGCTCGGCCCTGCTGCACGTGCTCGACTGCGCCACGCTCGAGCCGGGCCGCGACCCGATCTCCGACCTCGACGTCATCCTCGCCGAGCTGGCCGCCTACGAGGTGCCGGAAGGCCAGACGCCGCTGCTGGAGCGCCCGCAGCTCGTCGCGCTCAACAAGGTGGACGTGCCGGAGGCGCGCGACCTCGCCGAGCTCGTTCGCCCCGATCTGGAGGCGCGCGGCTTCCGCGTGTTCGAGATCTCGACGGTGTCGCACGAGGGTCTTCGCCCGCTCACGTTCGCGTTGGGCGAGCTGGTGGAGAAGCACCGCGCCGAGAACATCGCGGCGGAGAAGCCGCGTGAGCGCGTGGTCATCCGGCCGCGGGGCTCGAAGAAGGACTTCTCGATCCGCGTCGAGGGCGGCACCTACGGCAACGTGTACCGCATCCTCGGCGAGAAGCCGGTGCGCTGGGTGCAGCAGACCGACTTCCAGAACGAGGAGGCCGTGGGCTACCTGGCCGACCGCCTCGAGAAGCTGGGTGTCGAAGACGAGCTGTTCCGCCTCGGTGCCGTGCAGGGCTCGACGGTCGTGATCGGCGAGGGCGACAGTATCGTGTTCGACTGGGAGCCCACCATGAGCTCGGCCGCGGAGCTCATGACCGCGCCGCGTGGCACCGACCCGCGCCTGGCGCCGAACTCCCGCCGCACCACGTCCGAGCGCCGCGAGCAGTACTACGAGCGGATGGACGCCAAGGCGCAGGCGCGCGCGGAGCTGGAGGCCGAGCGCCTCGCCACCGCCCGCGAGGGCGACGAGTGACCGCACGCACGCGCGCCGACCTCGCGTCGGCGTCGCGCATCGTCGTGAAGGTCGGTTCGTCGTCCATCAGCGGCGAGTCGTCCTGGCGCATCCCGGTGATCGTGGAGGCCCTGGCCGCCGCGCACGCCAGGGGAGCCGAGGTGGTCCTGGTGTCGTCCGGCGCGATCGCCTCCGGCATCCCGTTCCTCCGGCTCGACGCCCGCCCGACCGATCTGGCGACGCAGCAGGCCGCCGCGGCGGTGGGCCAGAACATCCTCGTGTACCGCTACCAGGAGGCCCTGCGCCCGTTCGACATCGTCGCCGGGCAGGTGCTGCTCACCACGGGTGACCTGGAGAACCCGACGTCGCGGTCGAATGCCCGTCGGGCCATGGAGCGCCTGCTGGGTCTGCGCACCCTGCCGATCGTGAACGAGAACGACACCGTGGCGACGCAGGAGATCCGCTTCGGCGACAACGACCGCCTCGGCGCGCTCGTGGCGCAGCTGATCGAGGCCGACGCGCTGATCCTGCTGAGCGACATCGAGTCGCTCTACACCAAGCCGCCGACCGACCCGGGTGCCGAGCCGATCGACGTCGTGGCCCCCGACGCCGACCTGTCCGGACTGGAGTTCGGATCGACGGTCGTGAACAGCGTCGGTACCGGGGGAGCCGCCACCAAGGTCTCGGCGGCACGTCTCGCTGCAGCCTCGGGGATCGGCGTGCTGGTGACCAGCGCCGACCTGGTCGACCGGGCCCTCACGGGCGACGACATCGGGACCTGGTTCGAACCGGCGACCTCCTAGACTGGGCGGATGACCGACCCGACCCCCCAGGCGCGCCTGGAGCGCGCGAAGGAGGCCTCCCGCGCCATGGCCGGCCTCACCAGCGACGACAAGGCGCGCGCTCTCGAGGCGATCGCCCTGGCTCTGGAGGAGAACGCGCCGCGGATCATCGAGGCGAACGGGCGCGACATCGCCCGCGGCCGCGAGGACGGCATCGGCGACTCGCTGATCGATCGCCTGCGGCTCGACGAGCGCCGGGTCTCCGCGCTGGCCGCGGCGGTGCGCGAGGTGGCGGCGCTGCCCGACCCGGTCGGTCGCGTGGTCGGCGGTCACCGCATGCCCAACGGTGTCGCGCTGGAGCAGGTGCGGGTGCCGTTCGGCGTGGTCGGTGCGATCTACGAGGCCCGGCCGAACGTGACGGTCGACATCGCCGCCCTCGCCCTGCGGTCCGGCAACGCCGTGGTGCTGCGCGGGGGCAGTGCCGCGCGCGACTCGAACACCGTGCTGGTGGAGGTCATGCGTGGCGCTCTGGAGGGGGCCGGGGTCACCCCGGAGGCGATCCAGACGGTCGACGACTTCGGTCGCGAGGGCGCGAAGGCCCTCATGCACGGTCGCGGTCTGATCGACGTGCTCGTTCCCCGCGGCAGTGCCGGCCTGATCGAGACGGTCGTGACGGAGTCGACCGTGCCGGTGATCGAGACCGGCGCCGGCAACGTGCACATCGTGCTCGACGAGAGCGCGCCAGACGACTGGGCGCGCGACATCGTGGTGAACGCCAAGGTGCAGCGTCCGAGCGTGTGCAACGCGGTGGAGACCGTGCTCGTGCACCGGCAGGCCGCGCCGCGGCTGATCCCCCTCGTCGCGAGCGCGCTCATGAGCGAGGGTGTGGCGATCCACGGCGACGACATCGTCGCGGGGCTGGTCGCCACCGTGATCCCGGCGACCGAGGAGGACTGGGCGACCGAGTACCTGAGCCTGGACATCGCGATGAAGGTGGTCGACTCGCTCGACGACGCGCTCGACCACATCCGCCGCTACAGCACGGGTCACACCGAGTCGATCATCACGACCGACACCCGCAACGCCGAGCGGTTCCTGGCCGAGGTGGACTCCGCGGTGGTCATGGTGAACGCGTCGACGCGCTTCACCGACGGCGGGGAGTTCGGATTCGGCGCCGAGGTCGGCATCTCGACGCAGAAGCTGCACGCCCGCGGGCCGATGGGACTGTCCGAGCTGACCAGCACGAAGTGGCTCGCGCGTGGGGCGGGTCAGACGCGCGGCTGAGGGCTAGACTGGGGGACGCTGCATCCCCGACACCCGAGACAGCACGCCACGAAACGGAGCAAGGATGAACCTCGTCGCACAGATCGCGATGGCCGCCGCAGAGACCGAGCACCACGGCAACGTCGCGCTCGACACCCTGATCTTCGGAGTCATCGCCGCGATCGTGTTCGCCGCTCTCGGGTTCGTCACGCTGTCGTACAAGAACGTGGCGAACCGTCACTCGGCGAAGGCGGAGGCCTGGGCGGCGAAGCACGGCAAGGACGGCCACGAGGCGGGACACGGCCACTAGGCCTTTCATGAGCACTGCGACCACGCGCGCACCGCGCATCGGCGTGATGGGCGGCACCTTCGACCCGATCCATCACGGCCACCTGGTCGCCGCCAGCGAGGTCGCGCACTCCTTCGATCTCGACGAGGTGGTCTTCGTTCCCACCGGACGGCCGTGGCAGAAGGCGGAGGTCACGCCCAGTGAGCACCGCTATCTCATGACCGTCATCGCGACCGCGTCGAACCCCCGGTTCACGGTGAGCCGGGTCGACATCGATCGCGCCGGCCCCACCTACACGATCGACACGCTCCGCGATCTCAAGGCTCAGCGGCCCGACGTGGAGCTGTTCTTCATCAGCGGCGCCGACGCCGTGGCGCAAATTCTCAGTTGGAGAGACCATGATGAACTGTGGGAACTGGCCCACTTCGTCGCGGTCTCCCGCCCAGGACACGTTCTGAGCATCGACGGCCTCCCGAGCGACGACGTCAGCCAGCTGGAGGTGCCGGCGCTGTCGATCTCGTCGACGGACTGCCGAGAGCGAGTCCGCGACGATCAACCGGTCTGGTACCTCGTCCCCGACGGCGTCGTCCAGTACATCGCGAAGCACCATCTGTATCGGAGCAAGGAATGAGCACATCGGATCAGCGAGGTCCGCTCACGCGGAAGCAGCTGCGGGAGATCCGGTTGACTGGATCCACCCCGGTCATCACGGAGGAGCAGGCCGAGGCCGCTGCGGAGGCGGCGAACGCGACTCCGCCGGCGGCCCCGCTTCCCCGCGCGGCCGAGCCCGCCCCCGTGGCGCCGGCCCCGGTGGCCGACTCCGCGGTCGACCTCGGTGCCGCACCGCTCACCCGTCGCCAGGCGCGTGAGCAGGAGAAGATCAAGACCGCATCCGTGCCGGTCGTGGGAGCCGAGGCGACCGAGGACGACCGCGACGCCGCCCCCCGCGCAGAGGGGTCGGACGACGACTCGTCGATCGTCTCGGGCATCCCCGACTTCTCCTCGCCATCGGCCCCGGTGGTCGACGAGGTCGACGACGACGACGTCGACGACGAGGTGTCGATCGAGCCGGTGAGCGCCGCCGACGCCGTCGAGTCCGCCGGGAGCGTGCCGCTCGCCGAGCCGGCGGAACCGGAACCGGTCGACGTGGCCGAGCTGCTCGGCGTCCCCGACACCGCGGAGGCCGACGAGGTCGAGACCGGGTCGACGGACGAGCGTGACGACCTGCTCGCCGATCAGGACGACGACCGCGGCGAGGTCTCCGACGGCGAGCGTCCCACCGTGAGCCCCGCGTTCGGCGAGGGCGTGCTGGCCGCCGAGGAGCCGGCGAAGCCCGCGTCGTTCCGGCCGTCCTTCGACGAGCTGCTCACGTCCAACGACTCGGGCGGCTCGCACCGCTCGCCCAACGCGCTGATCTTCACGCCGTCGCCCGGGGAGGGGTCGCTGTCCGGGCCCGTCGCGTCGACGGGGGAGATCCTCATCACGGGTTCCTATGAGCTGCCGAAGGGCATCGGCTCGCAGGGCCACGCACACGGCACCGCCGACGGCAAGGATGTCGACGCCGTCCTCATCGACGGGGAGCTGCCTCCGGCGTCCTCGCCCACCCCAATCGCTGCCAGCTCGGCTGTCAGCACCATCAAGCCCGCCGGCGAGGTCATCCGTCCGCCCGCGCCCGAGAAGGGCAATCGGCTGATGCTGATCCTGGCGATCGTCGCCGGTGGCCTCGCTCTCGCGCTGGGTGTGGCACTGGTCGTCGCCTTCACCACGAATGTGTTCTGATGCAATCACCTGAAACCGCCGAAGAGATGCTGCGCATCGCCGCCGAAGCCGCCGTCGCGAAGGGCGGGGAAGACCTGGTGGCGCTCAACGTCTCCGAGCCTCTTCCGCTCGTCGACATCTTCCTGCTCGTCACGGGCAACAGCGAGCGCAACGTCGCCGCGATCGCCGACGAGATCGAGGACCGCCTGGTCGAGTCCGGCCACAAGCGCGTGCGCCGCGAGGGCCGCGCGGAGGCGCGGTGGGTGCTGCTCGACTTCGGCGACCTGATCGTGCACGTCTTCCATCAGGAGGAGCGCGTCTACTACGGGCTCGAGCGCCTGTGGAAGGACTGCCCCGTGATCCCGCTCGACGTCGTCGAGACCGCTGCAGACGCGGGCTGAGGTGGCCACCCATCTGGTGACCGGCGCCGGTTCCGGTATCGGCGCCGTCCTCGCCCGTCGCCTCCTCGAGCGCGGCGACCACGTGGTCGTGCTGGCGCGCGACGCGGGGAGGGCGCGGCAGATCTCCGACGAGCTCCCCGGTGCCACGGCGATCGTGGGCGACCTCGCGCAGCCGGGTCGGCTCTCGTGGGCGCTGTCGAAGCAGAGCCTGCCCGACCGTCTCGACGGTCTCGTGCACGCCGCCGGTGTCGTGGACCTCGGTGCCGTGGGCGAGCTCACACCCGCCCTGTGGGAGCAGCAGCTCGCCGTCAACCTGGTCGCGCCCGCGGAGCTGACGCGACTGCTGCTGCCGGTGCTGCGGGTGTCGCGCGGGCACGTGGTGTTCGTCAACTCCGGGGCCGGGCTCCGGGCGAACCCGGAGTGGTCCGCCTATGCGGCATCGAAGCACGGCCTGCGGGCCCTCGCCGACGCACTGCGTGCGGAGGAGGCGGAGCACGGCGTGCGCGTGACCTCGATCTACCCCGGCCGCACGGCCACGCCGATGCAGGAGCGGGTGCACCGACAGGAAGGGGCGGAGTACGACGCGTCGCGCTTCATCACCCCGGACGCGGTGGCGACCACGATCCTCACGGCGCTCGACCTTCCGCGTGACGCCCACCTCACCGACCTGACCGTCCGTCCCGCCGGCTGAGCTGCGGCGCTCAGGCCGACAGCCGCGTGCGTCGCTGGAGCATGCCCCGCTCGGCGCGCGTCTGCGGCGGGATGGCCGACAGCAGCGCCTGCGTGTACGGGTGCGCGGGGTGCCGGTAGACCTCCTCCGTGTCGCCGACTTCGACCATGTCGCCGAGGTACATCACGGCGACGCGGTCGGCGATGTGCCGCACGAGGGACAGGTCGTGCGCGATGAACACGATCGACATGCCCAGACGCTCGCGCAGCTCGCACAGCAGGTCGATGATCTGCGCGCGGATGGAGACGTCGAGCGCCGACACCGGCTCGTCGCACACCAGGACATCGGGGTCGAGCGCGAGGGCGCGGGCGATGCCGATCCGCTGTCGCTGTCCGCCGGAGAACTGGTGCGGGAAGCGCGAGGCCATGTCGGGGTCGAGGCCGACCAGTTCGAGCAGCTCGGAGACCCGCTCGCGGCGTGACGCCGGGGTGCCGGTGCGGGTGGCGGCGAGCGGCTCGGCGATGATCTGCTGCACGGTCATGCGCGGGTTCAGCGACATGTACGGGTCTTGGAACACCATCTGCACGCCGCGGCGCAGCACCTTGCGGTCGCGCAGCCGACCCCGCGTCACGTCCTGGTCCCGGTAGCGCAGTGTGCCGGCGTCGGGAGAGTCGAGGCCGACGAGCATGCGCGCCAGGGTGGACTTGCCGCTGCCGGACTCGCCGACGATCGCGAGGATCTCGCCGCTGCGCAGGGAGAGGTCGACGCCGCCGACGGCCGTGACGCGGTGTGCGCGTCGTCCGCTCCCGGAGCGGAACGTGCGCTCGAGTCCTCGTCCCTCCAGGATCGGCGCGGAGCCGTCATCGTCCGCCGCGGCGCTCACGTCCTGCGGCATCGAGTCGAGCAGCTGCAGCGTGTACGGATGCCGGGGTGCGGTGAGCACGTCGTCCGCCGGACCGGACTCCACGATGCGCCCGGTGCGCATCACGGCGACCCGGTCGGCGACCTCCATCACGACGCCGAGGTCGTGGGTGATCAGGAGGACGCCCATGCCGAGGCGGTCGCGCAGCGACAGCAGCAGGTCGAGGATCTGCGCCTGCACCGTGACGTCGAGGGCGGTGGTCGGCTCGTCGGCGATGATCAGGTCGGGGTCGAGCGCGATGGCCATCGCGATCAGGATGCGCTGCCGCTGTCCGCCGGAGAACTGGTGCGGGTAGTCGCGGACACGCTTCTCCGGGCTGGGGATGCCGACCAGGGTGAGCAGTTCGACGGCGCGCGCCTCGGCTTCGCGACGACCGACGGGCGTGTGCGCGCGGATCAGGTCGATGATCTGGTCGCCGATGCTGAGCACGGGGTTGAGTGCGGAGAGAGCGTCCTGCATCACGAGGCTCACCCGGACGCCGCGCAGGCGCCGATGCTGCTCCGGCGTGACGGTGAGCAGGTCGGTGTCGCCGAGGGAGAGGGTCGCGGCCTCCACGGTGCCGTTGTCGATGAGGCCCATGATCGCGCGCGCCGTCATCGACTTGCCGGAGCCAGACTCGCCGAGCAGGGCGAACACCTCGCCGCGGTGCACGGTGAGGTCGATGCCGTCGACCACGCGCTGGGGTCCGCGCGAGCCGTCGAGGGTCACGGTGAGGCCGCGGACGTCGAGGACGACGGTGTTCTCGGGGACGGATGTGTTCTCCATGGATGACATCATGCCAGCATCCTGGCGCTGAATTGTTTCGAACAGGAAACATCTCGGCCGAAAATCATCACAACAGTTGACTTTCGCGCCGGAATCGTCGAGATTCGAGGAAATCTCCCGCTCGACGAACGGGAGGCCACCCCCGTATCGACCCGAAGGAGCGCATCCGTGCTCGAACAAGCAGACCGCTACACCGGCTACACCGCGTACGACTACCTGGAAGCCGGCAAGGACTACCGCGAGTTCCGCTACGCCAAGCAGATCGGCCGCGTGCCGGCGTACGACCTCGGCCTCAGCGACGCGCAGAAGGAGCGCACCGAGCGCCTCCTCCGCGAAGAGACCGTGATCTCGCTGCACGAGCACGTGCAGGTCTTCCCCGAAGACATGGGGGAGCTGCGCGACCACATCCGCCAGGGCCGCGAACCCACCGGCTACCAGGGCCTCGCCCGCTCCGGTCTGACCGCGGTGTTCGACAACGGCATGGACGGCACCTGCTGCATCTCCAGCGACGCCGGGTGGAAGTACCAGGACGTGCTGTTCGACCTCGGCGTGCGCATGGCCGACCTCGCGCACCAGGACTTCGTGATCAAGGCCGAGTCGATCAAGGACATCCGGTACGCCGCGGAGACCGGCCGCGTCGCGCACATCTTCGCGCTCGAGGCCGCGACCATGATCGAGAACGAGGTCGACCGGCTCGATGTGCTGTACGGCTTCGGCGTTCGCCAGATGGGCATCGCCTACTCCGAGGCGAACATGCTCGGCGGCGGCCTCAAGGAGCGCGGCGACGGCGGACTCACCTACTTCGGCGAGCGCGCCGTGGAGCGGATGAACAAGCTCGGCATCGCGATCGACATCTCGCACTCGGGTGACCAGACGTGCCTCGACGTGATCGCCCACTCCACCAAGCCGGTCTTCATCACCCACGCGGGCGCCCGCGGACTGTGGCCGACGAACCGCATGAAGACGGACGAGACGATCATCGAGTGCGCCAAGCGCGGCGGGGTCATCGGCATCGAGGCCGCACCGCACACCACCATCTCGCCCCAGCACCCGAAGCACTCGCTGGAGTCGGTCATGGACCACTTCCAGTACTGCGTCGACCTGGTCGGCCTGGAGCACGTGAGCTTCGGACCCGACACGCTGTTCGGCGACCACGTGGGCCTGCACGACGCGTTCTCCTCGAACCTGTCGCTGGGTCAGGCGCACGCCAACGTCGACTACGAGAAGCAGCCGTACGTCGACGGCATCGAGAACCCCGCCGAGGCCTTCTACAACATCATCGGCTGGCTCGTGAAGCACGACTACTCCGACGACGAGATCCGCGCGGTCGTCGGCGGTAACACCATGCGCGTCCTCGAGGAGGTCTGGGTCTGATGAAGCACAACACGTTCCTCGCACTCGGTTCGGCCGCGGTCCTCGCCGTCGGCCTCGCCGCGTGCGCCCCCACGGCACCCGAGCCGGGGGAGTCGTCCGCCGCGACCGGGCCGAGCGATGAGACGCTCAGCATCGGTACGACGACCGACGTCGTGAACTTCAACCCCGTGCTCGGCAACAGCCGCACGGACTCGTGGGTCACCAACCTGATGTACCCGCACCTGCTGAGCATCAGCGACGACGGGACCAAGGAGGCGCACGTCGCCACCGAGTGGGGCTACGTCGACGACACCACCGGGTTCTACGAGATCCGCGACGACCTGACCTGGAGCGACGGCGAGCCGCTCACGGCGGAGGACGTCGCGTGGACGCTGAACGCGGTCAAGCGCGACCAGGCGCCCGGCACGTTCTACGGACAGCTGGGCAACCTCGACACCGCGACCGCGGTGAGCGACACCCGGGTCGAGTTGACGCTCACGCAGCCCGACTCGTCGATCATCGACGAGATCGGCTTCTGGGGTGTCGTCGTGCCGCAGCACGTGTTCGAGCCGAAGGGATCGATCGCGGAGTTCGCGAACGACGGCAGCGACGGCGGCTGGGTGGGCATGGGCCCGTTCATCATGACCGACTTCCAGGTCGGCCAGCACTACACGCTCGAGCGCGTGGAGGACTACCCGCTGGTCGACGGCGGCGTCCCCGGACCCGCCGAGGTCGTGTACCGCGTGTACCCCGACGTGAACACCGAGATCCTGGCGCTGCAGAGCGGCGAGATCGACGTGATCGCCAATGCCCTCCCGCCCGCGCAGGTCGAGCAGCTGAAGGGCACCGACGGACTGCAGGTGATCGAGGCCGCCGGTCTCGGCTACGCGCACCTCGTCTACAACATGGAGAAGCCCGACCTCGCGAAGACCCAGGTTCGTCAGGCGCTCGCCCACGCGGTGGACTACGAGGCCATCCGCACGGTCGTCCTGCAGGGGCAGGCCGTCTCCACGGGTTCCAGCGCCCTGATGCCGGTGCTCGCGAAGTACTACGACGACTCCGTCACCGAGTACGAGTTCGACCCGGAGAAGTCGCGCGAGCTCATGGAAGACGCCGGGTACACGGCGAACGCCGACGGCATGTTCCCCGTCTCGTTCCGCCTGATCTACTCGCTGCAGGACAGCGTGACCAGCCAGTGGGCGCAGATGGTGAAGGACAGCGCGGCCGAGGCCGGCATCACGATCGAGCTGCAGGGCACGGAGCGCAACACCTACCTCTCCATGACCAACGAGGGCGACTACGACATCTACGCCGGCAACTTCGCCATCATGGACGACCCGGTGACGAACTTCGCCCTGTCGTACCTGCCCGGCGGCGCGATCAACTACACCCACGTCGACGACCCCGAGCTGAACGCGCTGATCGAGGAGGGCATGGTCACGTTCGACGAGGACGACAAGATCGAGATCATGCGCAAGGCGAACAAGATCGTGCACGAGCAGGTCTACGACAACATCATGTACACGCAGAACCTGTTCTTCGCCGCGAGCGACGAATGGTCCGGCTTCATCTCCAAGCCGAGCGAACTGCTGTCGATCGTGAACCCGCTCTCGCTCGCGAGCGCGCACCCGGTCGAGTAAGAAAACCCCCACTCTCGAGGAAGGTCGCCCGGGTGTCCCGAGCATCGTTCATTCTCCGTCGCGCAGGTCGAGGTCTGCTCACGATCTGGTTCGCCGTGACCGTGACGTTCCTGCTCCTGCGTCTGCTGCCCGGCGATCCGGCCCTTGCGCTGGCGAGTCCGAACATGACGGAGGACATCCGGGCGACCATCCTCGAGCAGTACGGCCTCGATCAGCCGCTGATCGTGCAGTACGGCCTGTACATGTGGCAGCTGCTGCAGGGCAACCTCGGCATCTCCTTCACGCAGTCCATCCCGGTGACCGACGTGCTGCTGCAGCGGCTGCCGTGGACGCTGCTGCTGACCATCACCGCGCTCGTCCTCACGATCCTGATCGGGGTGCCGCTCGGCGTCGCGGCCGCCTCGCACCGGGGTCGCTTCATCGACAGGGCCGTGCAGGTGCTCGGCGTGACCGGGCAGTCGCTGTTCGTGCCGAGCGTCGCGATCCTGCTGCTGTTCGTGTTCGGGCTCAACCTCGGCTGGTTCCCCATCGGCGGCGCCTACACCAACAACACCTACGGCTTCGAGTGGTACCTCAGCGTCGCGCAGCACCTCGTGCTCCCGGCGGTGTCGCTCATGCTCATCCAGGTCGGCTCCTACGTGCTGACCATGCGCTCCACCCTCATCGAGACGCTCGGCGAGGACTACATCCTGCTCGCGAAGGCGAACGGCCTCCGCGGCCGCCGCATCCTGTGGAAGCACGCGTTGCGCAACGCGCTGCTGCCGACCACGACGCTGATCGGGCTCCAGCTCGGGTTCCTCGTCGGCGGGGCGGTGCTCACCGAGACCGTGTTCGCCTACCCGGGCATCGGCCGCGGCATCTACGAGGCCGTCACGCAGCTCGACTTCCCGGTGCTGCAGGGCGCATTCCTCATGCTCGCCATCACCGTGGTCGTGGCCAACACGGTCACCGACGTCATCTACGGCTACCTGGACCCGAGAGTGAAGACCGCATGACCGCTCCGCTGCCCTCCACCGAGAACCTCGTCCCCAGCGAACCGACCGCGGCCGGCAGCGAGCGGGCCAGCGCGCACACCTGGCGCGCCTTCCGCCGCGACCCGCTCGGCATGATCTCGCTCGGCCTGCTGATCCTGCTCGTGATCGTCGCCCTCGCGGCGCCCCTGATCGCCCCGTACCCGGCGAGCTACGGGCCCGACGTGCTGCGCCCGCCGAGCGGGGACCACTGGTTCGGCACCGACGCGCTCGGCCGCGACGTGTTCTCCGAGGTCATCTGGGGCACGCAGCAGAGCGTGCTGGTCGCCGTCGCCGCCTCGGTGATCGCGATCGTCTTCGGCACGATCATCGCGGTGATCGGGGCCTACTTCCGCAAGCTCGACAGCATCATCAGCGTGATCGTCGACATGACCCTGTCGCTGCCCGTGCTGCCGCTGATGATCCTGATCGCGGCGCTCGTGGGGCCGAGCACCTCGACGATCATCTTCGTGGTCGCGGCGTTCTCGTGGCCCGAGGTCACCCGACTCGTGCGCTCCCAGGCGCTCACGGTCGTCGGGCTGCCGTACGTCGACGCGTCCCGGTTGATGACGACCTCTCCGCTGTGGATCATCACGCGGCACGTGCTGCCCGCGGTGACCCCGGTGGTCGTGGTCTCGGTCGTAGTGACCGCGTCGCGGGCGGTGCTGTCGGCCGCGGGGCTGGCGTTCCTCGGACTGGGCGACCCGACCACATGGTCGTGGGGCCGCATCCTGTACGAGGCACAGCAGGCGGGCGCCATGGTGAGCGCGTGGTGGCTGACGCTGTTCCCCTCCATCGCGATCCTGATCCTGGTGCTGTCGGCCACCCTCCTGTCCATCGCCTACAACGACGCGCGCAACCCGCGCCACCTGTCCCGCTAGGAGCACCGCATGACCGTCTTCGATCAGCGCCTCGCGCCGGAGTTCTTCGACACCGTGCAGCAGCGTGTCCGCGAGCGGATGGGGGAGGAGGGCTTCGACGCCTTCCTGACCGATCACCCCGAGGACATCGCGTACCTCACCGGCTTCTTCCACCACCCGTCCGAGCGGCCGGTCGCGATCTGGGTCGAGGCGGGAGGGCGTGTCGTGATGCTGCTGCCCGAGCTGGAACGCGAGTACGCGCAGTCGCAGTCCGCGCGCGCCGAGCTGGTCGCGTTCTTCGAGTTCCCGGGGGTCGTCCCGCCGTTCCAGGTGCTCGCCGACGCGGTGTCGCCGCGCGGCAGGGTCGGTTTCGCGACCACGATGCCGTATCAGCGCCTGGCCGCCGCCCGCGCCGCGATGCCGTACGCCGAGCTCGTGCCGTCCGACCTGCTCACCCGCACCCGATACGTGAAGTTCCCGGAGGAGGTGGTGCTGCACCGCGAAGCCGCCCGCATCACCGACCTGATGCTGGAGGCCGGGGTCGCACTGGTGCGCGAGGCCGTCGCGGCGGGCGGAGAGCTGCCCACCGAGGCCGAGCTGGAGCGGCACGTGACCTCCGCCGGCACCCGTGTCATGTATGCCGAGCACCGCAACGTGGTCGTGGCCTCGCTGCTCGCGGGCGGTCTGGTGTACTCCGGCGCGAACTCCGCGTTCCCGCACGGGCTGCCGTCGGTCAACCGGCTCCGGGCGGGGGACACCTTCATGCTCTCGCTCGGCTGCGCCGTGGGCGGCCGCTTCATCGAGGGCGAGCGCACGTTCGTGCTCGGGGAGCCCACGGCCGAGCAGCGCCGCTACCACGACACGATCCGCGACGCCCAGCGCGTGGGCCGCGAGACCATCCGCGCGGGCCTGGAGTGCCGCGAGGCGAACCGGCTGTGCCTCGACGTGATCCGCGACGCGGGGCTGGGCGAGTTCATCCGGCACCGCCAGGGGCACGGCATCGGTCTGGGCATGCACGAGGCGCCGTGGCTGGAGGACGGCGACGCCACGCTCCTGGAGGCGGGCATGCTCGTCTCCAACGAGCCGGGCATCTACGTGCCGGGTCACGCCGGGTACCGCATCAGCGACAGCATGCTCGTGACCGCCGACGGCGCCGAACCCCTGACCACCTATCCGCGCAGCCTCGACGAGTGCACCATCGCGCTCTGAACGCCTGTTGAAGAAAGAGGACGACATGACATCCACCCCCGACGTCTCCCCGGAGTTCGCCGCTGCCACGAGCGACCACCAGTGGGTCGAGATCAACGGCAACCACCTGGCCGTCGAGGTGCTCGGTCCCGAGGACGCGCCCGTCATCATCACCCATCACGGCGCCCCGGGGCTGGGGTCGCGTGCCGAGCCGCGCGCGAGCTTCGGCCGGCTCGCCGACGAGTACCGGGTGGTCGTGTTCGACGCCAGGGGCAGCGGCCAGAGCGAGGGGAACGGCACCTACAGCCACGAGCAGTGGGCGGCCGACATCGACGGTCTGCGCGAGTGGATCGGCGCGGAGAAGATCGTCATGGCCGGCGGCTCCTACGGCGGCTTCATGACCATGGAGTACGCGCTGCGCTACCCCGACCGCGTGGCCGCGCTCGTGCTGCGCGACACCTCCCCGGACAACTCCAACGCGCACCTGGCGCGCGAGAACGCCCTCGCCTCCGACCGGGTCGACATCGACATGGAGAAGTTCGACCGCATCGACCTCGGGCAGGTGCGCGACGACGAGGACCTCAAGGACTGCTGGCGGGAGATCCTGCCCCTGTACGACTTCGTCTACGACCCCGAGGCGGTCGAGCGGAAGGTGCAGGCGACGCCCTACCGCTACCGGGCGCACAACTACGCCTTCTCCGTGAACCTGCCGGACTACGACCTGAAGCCGCGGCTGCACGAGATCGCGGTCCCGACACTCATCACCGTGGGCCGGACCGACTGGATCACGCCAGTATCGTGTAGCCAGACGATCGCCGATCTCATCCCGGACTCCGAGATGGTGGTGTTCGAGAAGTCGGGGCACTCCCCGCAGATCGAGGAGGCAGAGGCGTGGACGGAAGCGGTGCGCACGTTCCTGCACCGGGTGTACCCGCCGACCCGATGACGAGCGTTCCACTGACGAGAGAAGTGAGCGATCTCGACCGGAGGATCGTCGTCGCACTTCAGCAGGACGGACGCGCGAGCTGGACGTCGATCGCCGAGTTCGCCGGCGCGTCCGTCTCGACGGTCACCCGGCGCGGGCAGCAGCTGCTCGCCGAGGGTGTGGTGAGCGTGGGCATCGTGCCGACCCTGGGCAGCGAGGGGCACGTGGAGACGTTCTTCGTGCGCATCAACTGCACCCCCGGGTCGCAGCTGAGCGTCGCGCAGGCGCTGATCGGCTCCCCGTACGTGCGGTTCGTGACCCTGGTGACCGGCAAGTTCGACGTGTTCGCGGAGGTCGTCATCCCGGGGGACTCGGCGACCTACGCGCACGTGCTCACGGATCTGCAGGCCATCCCCGGCGTGGAGCGCTGGCGCAGCGACCTCGTCGTGCACACGTACAAGGTGAGCTTCGACTGGGGGCGTCAGCTGTACGACTCGCACGCCGAGGCCGCCAGCGACCCGAAGTCGTACATGCCGGCACCGAACACGTGCGACCCGACGCACTTCGACGACGCCGACCGGGCGATCGTCGCGGAACTGCGCTACAACGGACGGGCGTCGTTCCAGTCGATCGCCGATGCGCTCGACATGAACGAGAGCAGCGTGCGGCGCCGGTACGAGCGGATGCGCAGCGCCGGCTGCCTCACGACCGTGACGATGGTGCCCGCGTCGGCGCTGGGCATGAGCGCGGAGACGCTGCTGATGCTGCGGGTCGAGCCGTCGCGCATCGCCTCGGTGGCACAGACGCTCGCGCAGCACGTGTCCGTGCGGTTCCTCGCGGCGGCGCTGGAAGAGAACTCGCTGTACTGCGAGATCATCCTGCCGAGCACCGAGACCCTGCACGACTTCCTCACCGGGACGATCGCGCACCTCAAGGGCGTGCGCGGATGGAACGCCGCGATGGAGCTCGTGTTCATGAAGCGCGGGTTCATCGAGACTCCGTGGTGGCGGGCGCAGGTGGCCTCCGCGGGCGGGCTCGACACCTAGTCCTGCACTTCGCCGGTCAGGTGTCAAGGGCCTACCCTTCCGTGCCCGCAGGGCGCACCCTCCTTATAAGAGAGTCCTGGAGGGCCCCCAGATGTCCGACATCCCCGATCCCCGTTTCGTGCTCCACCGCATCACACCGTCCGAGTGGGTGATCAACGACCTGCGCTATCCCCAGAACGACCCGCGCCACGTCGTCGCCTGCGTCTACGAGCTCGCCGACACCGAGGTCGAGGTGACGTGGCTGCGCGACCTTCCGCTCGCGATCCGCTACGGCACCGCGTTCGAGGTTCTCGAAGAGGTCGAGCGGATGCAGGGGGCGAGCCGGGCCACGCGCCCGATCGCGATCCCGCACCGCCCCCCGCTGCTGGCGACGTGAGCGCCGCAGCGCGGAGAGAAGGGCACCACCTCGGTCGAGGCGGTGCCCTTCTCTCGTCCGGCGGTCAGGCGTCGTCGCCGTCGACGTCCGCCGTCGTGGCGGCGCGGTCGGCCTCGGCGCTGTCGATCTGTGCGTCGTCGGCGTCCTCGTCGAGCACGCGTTCGCCGTCGACCTCGCGCGTGGGCACGTCTTCCGCGTCACCCTCGGCGAACGGCGGGACGGGCGGGATCGGGGGAGTCGGGTTGGACATGGGGCATCCTTTCGTCGGCGGATGCGACCTGTCTACGTCGACGCGGGGGGCTTCGCGAGACGGTTGACGCTCGCGCGCTGCGGCGCTAGCCCCGTGCGACCGTGCCGGAAACGAAGAAATCCCGCGATCTCTCGCGGGATTCTCTGGTGGACCTGAGGGGACTCGAACCCCTGACCCCCTGCATGCCATGCAGGTGCGCTACCAGCTGCGCCACAGGCCCAGAAGCCGCTCCTCATCTGCCGGAGCAACTCGAACAGCGTACTACACGAAGCGACACCGGCACCAATCGGGGCGGGCAGCCCGGGCGCGTCGCCGGGGTGGAACAACCGCGGCTCTCCGGGCGTTCCTGACAGCGTGAGCATTCTCGACAGCCTGGTGATCGGCGCAGGGCAGGCCGGCCTCTCGGCGTCGTACCACCTGACCAGGCTCGGGATCCCGCACGTGGTGCTCGACGCCGACGAGCGGCCGGGCGGCGCCTGGCAGCACCGCTGGGACGCGCTGACCATGAGCGACGTGCACGGCGTCGCCGAGCTGCCGGGCGACACCCCGCCCGCGCGCGACCGACGTCGAGCCAACCAGGCGGTGCCGGAATACTTCGCGGCCTACGAGCGCGCGCACGACCTCCCCGTTCTGCGCCCCGTGCACGTGCGTCGCGTGGACGACCACGACGGGCTGCTCGTGGTGCAGGCACCGGAGGGGGAGTGGACGACCCGTACGCTCGTGAACGCGACCGGCACCTGGACCCACCCGTTCGTGCCGCACGTGCCCGGCATGGAGACCTTCCTCGGCGAGCAGCTGCACACGGTCGACTACCCGGGACCGGAGCACTTCCGAGGCCGCCGAGTGCTCGTCGTGGGCGCGGGCGCGTCCGCGGTGCAGTTCCTCGGCGCCCTCGCCCCGATCACCGAGACGCTGTGGGTCACGCGGCGACCGCCCGTCTGGCGCAGCGACGACTTCACCCCCGAGGCGGGGGCCGCGGCGGTCGCGCTCGTCGAGCAGCGCGTCGCGGCCGGGCTCCCACCGCGGAGCGTCGTCAGTGTGACCGGGCTGATGCTGCGTCCGCAGGAGCGCGAGGCCGAGCGGCTCGGCGCCTTTGCGGACCCTCGGCCGCTGTTCGCACGCATCGAGCCCGACGGGGTGCGCTGGGCCGACGGGTCGTTCGAACGGGTCGACGTGATCCTCTGGGCCACCGGATTCCGGCCGGCGATCGGGCACCTGGCGCCGCTGCACCTCCGCAGCGCCGCGGGCGGCATCCAGCTCGACCGCCACGGCCGCGGTACGACCGCGGTCGCCGATCCGCGCGTGCAGCTCGTGGGGTACGGGCCCTCGGCCAGCACGATCGGCGCGAACCGTGCGGGGCGCTCAGCCGCGAAGGGCGTGCAGCGGGCGCTGGCCGCCGCCGCCGTTCCCGTCTCGACCGGCTGAGGGCGCGTCAGCCGGAGTGCGGCCGGGCTTCTCGATACGCTGAAGACCATGCTGCGCATCATCCTCACGGTCGTCTGGCTCCTGCTCACGGCCTGGCTGGCGATCTGGGTGGGCGAGGGACTGTTCGGCGTCGATCAGCGCCACTCGATCCTCCCGTTCGCGGGCGATGACACCCTGGGCGGCCCGATCCTGATCGGCGTCGCCTGGGGGCTGCTCCTCACGTTCGGCGGCACGATGACGGGGTTCGGCCGCCGCACGAAGCTCCGCGGCGAGACCCGGATCGGCGTCGGCACGATCGTCGAGCTCTCCCGCACGGGCGTCACGATCAACGACGTGCCGCAGTACGACCTGTTCCTGCGCGTGAGCCCCGCTGAGGGCGACGACTTCATCGGACAGCTGCGGATGCTCATCGACCCCTCCGACTCCGCGGGACTCCAGGTCGGGCAGCCCGTGCCGGTGCGGTACAGCACGACCGACCACGACACGGTGCAGCTCGCCGACCTCAGCGACCCGACCGTGCGAGAGGCGATGCTGCAGTGGCGCATCGACCGCGGGCTCATCGACCCCGCCCAGGTGCGAGCCAGGACCACGGGCACCGCGGTGCCCGCGTCGGTGCTCGAGGTGCGCCCGACCGGACGCCGCAGGGAGGGGCAGAGCGAGCTCGCGCTCAAGGTGCTGGTGGCACCGGAGGGGGCGGCGACCTGGGAGGCCGACACCACGGTGTTCGTGTATCCCCAGGCGGTGTCGCGGCTGCAGGTGGGCGCGCCGATCTGGGCGTACTACCGGCGGGAGGATCCGCACACGGTGGCGGTCACGATCGAGAAGGAGGCGACGCGATGAACCCGCTCGACACCCTCATGTGGCTCGTCAACTTCCCCGCGTCGCACGGCTACGCCATGGTGTTCATCGCCGGCTTCTCGATCCTCGGGCTCTTCGCCGTGTCGGCCAGAGGAGCCACACCGGGTGGGTCGCTGCGGGCCATCCGCGAGCGGGAGGGGCTGCTGCCGCTCGACACCCGTCCGCGGGCCGGGATCGGCGGGACGATCGTGCGGATCGTGTTCCGGGTGCTCGCCTTCGTGATGCTCGGGTCGCTCGTGATCGGCATCCTGAGCCTGACCGGCGTGCCTGTCACGCGCGCGTACATCTACGACAACGGGCGACCAACGACGGCCACGATCGACGGGGACTGGGTCACGTTCACCACCGCGGAGGGCGTGGAGTACACGCTGGAGAGCAACTTCTTCACCCCGGCGGTCTACCCCGACCGCGACGCGTACCTGCCGAGCGGCGCCCCGGTCGTGGTGCGCTACCTGCCCGACCACCCGCAGGCGTTCGTGATCGACAGCGCGCAGACCCCGCGCTGACGTCGGAGCCGGCGCGTAGGGTGGAAGCATGTCGCGCGTCCTCGTCTTCGGCGGCCATGGCCGCATCGCCCTCCTGCTCGCCCCGCTGCTCGTCGCCCGCGGCGACGAGGTCACCAGCGTGATCCGCAATCCCGACCACGTCGCCGACGTGGAGGCCACGGGGGCCACCGCCCTGGTGGCCGATATCGAACAGCTCGACGTCGACGCCCTCGCCGAGATCATCCGTGGGCACGACGCCGTGGTGTGGTCGGCCGGCGCGGGCGGCGGTGACCCGAAGCGCACCTACGCTGTCGATCGCGACGCGGCGGAGCGGTCGATGGACGCCGCCGAGCGTGCCGGCGTCGAGCGCTACGTCCTGGTGTCCTGGATCGGCTCCACCGCGGAGCACGGGATCCCGCAGGACGACCCGTTCTTCGCGTACGCCGACGCGAAGTGGGCCGCCGACGAGCACCTCCGCGGCTCGAACCTCGCCGGGACGATCCTCGGACCGGGCGGTCTCACGTTCGACGAGCCGACCGGACGCATCCAGATCGACCCCGAAGGCCGGGGAGAGGTCTCGCGCGCCGACGTCGCGGCCGTCATCGTCGAGGTCCTGCAGAATCCGGCGACCGTCGGCCGCACGATCCGCTTCGGCAACGGCGACGCGGACTCCTCGCTCCCGATCGCCGAGGCCCTCGCGGGCTGACCGTGGCGGAGGCCCCGACGTGCCCCTGAGGCCCGCGCGACGGCGCACGGTCGGAGTGCTCGCCGCGCTGGCGCTCGCCCTCTGTGCGCTGCCCGCCGCC
>NZ_SSDQ01000087.1:0-5572 GCF_004794315.1 Microbacterium sp. PF5
AGCAGCAGTCGCGTCAGCTCCGCGGGCGCGACCAGGTTGACGGCGAGCTGCTGCTCCCACAGGGTCCCCCCTGCAGTACCATCGGCGCTGTGAGGCTTAGCTTCCGGGTTCGGAATGTGACCGGGCGTTTCCCTCACGCTATGGCCGCCGAAACACTATTGATGTTTCAATCAAACCTAGGTTCACACGTGTGTGTGATCGAAGGTGGTTCTCGACCGTACATCGAGAACCACTCAGTGGACGCAAGCACCAACGAACGGTGTGTTATCAAGTCATCGGCTTATTAGTACCAGTCAGCTGCACACGTTACCGTGCTTCCACATCTGGCCTATCAACCCAGTAGTCTGGCTGGGAGCCTCTCACCCGAAGGTATGGAAGTCTCATCTTGAGGCCGGCTTCCCGCTTAGATGCTTTCAGCGGTTATCCATCCCGAACGTAGCTAATCAGCGGTGCTCCTGGCGGAACAACTGACACACCAGAGGTTCGTCCAACCCGGTCCTCTCGTACTAGGGTCAGATCCTCTCAAACTTCCTACGCGCGCAGCGGATAGGGACCGAACTGTCTCACGACGTTCTAAACCCAGCTCGCGTACCGCTTTAATGGGCGAACAGCCCAACCCTTGGGACCTACTCCAGCCCCAGGATGCGACGAGCCGACATCGAGGTGCCAAACCATGCCGTCGATATGGACTCTTGGGCAAGATCAGCCTGTTATCCCCGAGGTACCTTTTATCCGTTGAGCGACAGCGCTTCCACAAGCCACTGCCGGATCACTAGTCCCGACTTTCGTCCCTGCTCGACCTGTCAGTCTCACAGTCAAGCTCCCTTGTGCACTTACACTCGCCACCTGATTGCCAACCAGGTTGAGGGAACCTTTGGGCGCCTCCGTTACTTTTTGGGAGGCAACCGCCCCAGTTAAACTACCCACCAGGCACTGTCCCTGAACCGGATTACGGTTCGAAGTTAGATATCCAGAGTGACCAGAGTGGTATTTCAACAATGACTCCACGGTAACTGGCGTCACCGCTTCAAAGTCTCCCACCTATCCTACACAAGCCACACCGAACACCAATACCAAGCTGTAGTAAAGGTCACGGGGTCTTTCCGTCCTGCTGCGCGTAACGAGCATCTTTACTCGTAATGCAATTTCGCCGAGTTCGCGGTTGAGACAGTTGGGAAGTCGTTACGCCATTCGTGCAGGTCGGAACTTACCCGACAAGGAATTTCGCTACCTTAGGATGGTTATAGTTACCACCGCCGTTTACTGGGGCTTAAATTCTCAGCTTCGCCTTGCGGCTAACCGGTCCTCTTAACCTTCCAGCACCGGGCAGGCGTCAGTCCGTATACATCGTCTTGCGACTTGGCACGGACCTGTGTTTTTAGTAAACAGTCGCTACCCACTAGTCTCTGCGGCCTCCAAACGCTTTCGGAGCAAGTCCTAGTACGTCGAAGGCCCCCCTTCTCCCGAAGTTACGGGGGCATTTTGCCGAGTTCCTTAACCACGATTCTCTCGATCTCCTTGGTATTCTCTACCTGACCACCTGAGTCGGTTTGGGGTACGGGCGGCTAGAACCTCGCGTCGATGCTTTTCTCGGCAGCATAGGATCATCCACTTTTTATCCGCATCGTGTCTCAGCCTCATGAGTCACGGATTTGCCTATGACTCGGCCTACGCACTTGCACCAGGACAACCATCGCCTGGCTTGGACTACCTTCCTGCGTCACACCTGTTAATACGCTAACCGCACCAGCATGGGGTCACGTGCTCCCCTCCACGGTGTCACCCGAAGGTGACGATGTGAAGGCTCGGACGTTTAGCACCACTGGATTAGCTTGGGCGGTTCTTCGCCGGTACGGGAATATCAACCCGTTGTCCATCGACTACGCCTGTCGGCCTCGCCTTAGGTCCCGACTTACCCAGGGAAGATTAGCTTGACCCTGGAACCCTTGGTCTTTCGGAGGACGTGTTTCTCACACGTCATTCGCTACTCATGCCTGCATTCTCACTCGTGTAGCCTCCACGGCTGGTTTCCACCGCCGCTTCGCTGGCCACACGACGCTCTCCTACCCATCAACACGGCTGGACCACGAAGGCCTACCAATAATGTCAATGCCACAACTTCGGTGGCGTGCTTGAGCCCCGTTACATTGTCGGCGCGGAATCACTTGACCAGTGAGCTATTACGCACTCTTTCAAGGGTGGCTGCTTCTAAGCCAACCTCCTGGTTGTCAGAGCAACTCCACATCCTTTCCCACTTAGCACGCGCTTTGGGACCTTAGTTGGTGGTCTGGGTTGTTTCCCTCTCGACTATGAAGCTTATCCCCCACAGTCTCACTGCTGCGCTCTCACTTACCGGCATTCGGAGTTTGGCTGACGTCAGTAACCTTGTAGGGCCCATCGGCCATCCAGTAGCTCTACCTCCGGCAAGAAACACGCAACGCTGCACCTAAATGCATTTCGGAGAGAACCAGCTATCACGAAGTTTGATTGGCCTTTCACCCCTATCCACAGCTCATCCCCTCAGTTTTCAACCTAAGTGGGTTCGGTCCTCCACGACGTCTTACCGTCGCTTCAACCTGGCCATGGATAGATCACTTCGCTTCGGGTCTAGGACATGCGACTGAATCGCCCTATTCAGACTCGCTTTCGCTACGGCTACCCCACACGGGTTAACCTCGCCACATATCGCTAACTCGCAGGCTCATTCTTCAAAAGGCACGCTGTCACACCTACCAGGGGTGCTCCAACGGTTTGTAAGCAAACGGTTTCAGGTACTATTTCACTCCCCTCCCGGGGTACTTTTCACCTTTCCCTCACGGTACTTGTCCGCTATCGGTCATCTGGGAGTATTTAGGCTTATCAGGTGGTCCTGACAGATTCACACGGGATTTCACGGGCCCCGTGCTACTTGGGATACTCTCCACGCCAGAACACGCATTTCGACTACGGGGTTGGCACCCTCTATGACCGGCCTTTCAAGACCGTTCGTCTATACGCTTCTGTAACGTCGCCAGCTCGGCAGAACTGACTGGTGAGTCCCACAACCCCGAATATGCAACTCCTGCCGGATATCACACACACTCGGTTTAGCCTGATCCGGTTTCGCTCGCCACTACTAACGGAATCGCGGTTGCTTTCTCTTCCTGTGGGTACTGAGATGTTTCACTTCCCCACGTTCCCTCTACCCGCCCTATATATTCAGGCGGGAGTCACTAGGTCGGCACGCCGCCCAGCGGGGTTTCCCCATTCGGACACCCTCGGATCAAAACTTGCTTATCAGTTCCCCGAGGCTTATCGCAGATTGCTACGTCCTTCTTCGGCTCCAGATGCCAAGGCATCCACCGTTTGCTCTTAAAGACTTGAAATCACATGAGTTCGAATCAAAAACTCGACCCCACCCGAAGGCGGGATCAGAAATTGACTAATGATCTTTAAGATCATCTTGCGCAACCAATCCGAAGATCAGTTGCAAGATGCTCGCGTCCACTGTGTAGTTCTCAAAGTACGGGCGGTACCCTTCACCGCTTCCCCACCGGGGAAACAACGAAAGGCCCAGAGTAACCAAATGCTTCCAACCCGAAGGTCAAAGCGCATCCGGTCCCTCAGGACCCAACAGCGTGCAGGTGCGACATCCGTCACCCTCCCCGTTCCAACCACCGAAGCGGCGTACTGAAGAAGAACAACATCCTTCGCACCATGTCAAATGTTCCACCCATGAGCTCCCAGCGAAGAACGTACGCCTTCGATCTGGGTTCTGGACACCCGAAAGTGTCAGATGCTCCTTAGAAAGGAGGTGATCCAGCCGCACCTTCCGGTACGGCTACCTTGTTACGACTTAGTCCTAATTACCGATCCCACCTTCGACGGCTCCCTCCACAAGGGTTAGGCCACCGGCTTCAGGTGTTACCGACTTTCATGACTTGACGGGCGGTGTGTACAAGACCCGGGAACGTATTCACCGCAGCGTTGCTGATCTGCGATTACTAGCGACTCCGACTTCATGAGGTCGAGTTGCAGACCTCAATCCGAACTGGGACCGGCTTTTTGGGATTCGCTCCACCTCACGGTATTGCAGCCCTTTGTACCGGCCATTGTAGCATGCGTGAAGCCCAAGACATAAGGGGCATGATGATTTGACGTCATCCCCACCTTCCTCCGAGTTGACCCCGGCAGTATCCCATGAGTTCCCACCATTACGTGCTGGCAACATAGAACGAGGGTTGCGCTCGTTGCGGGACTTAACCCAACATCTCACGACACGAGCTGACGACAACCATGCACCACCTGTTTACGAGTGTCCAAAGAGTTGACCATTTCTGGCCCGTTCTCGTATATGTCAAGCCTTGGTAAGGTTCTTCGCGTTGCATCGAATTAATCCGCATGCTCCGCCGCTTGTGCGGGTCCCCGTCAATTCCTTTGAGTTTTAGCCTTGCGGCCGTACTCCCCAGGCGGGGAACTTAATGCGTTAGCTGCGTCACGGAATCCGTGGAATGGACCCCACAACTAGTTCCCAACGTTTACGGGGTGGACTACCAGGGTATCTAAGCCTGTTTGCTCCCCACCCTTTCGCTCCTCAGCGTCAGTTACGGCCCAGAGATCTGCCTTCGCCATCGGTGTTCCTCCTGATATCTGCGCATTCCACCGCTACACCAGGAATTCCAATCTCCCCTACCGCACTCTAGTCTGCCCGTACCCACTGCAGGCCCGAGGTTGAGCCTCGGGATTTCACAGCAGACGCGACAAACCGCCTACGAGCTCTTTACGCCCAATAATTCCGGATAACGCTTGCGCCCTACGTATTACCGCGGCTGCTGGCACGTAGTTAGCCGGCGCTTTTTCTGCAGGTACCGTCACTTTCGCTTCTTCCCTGCTAAAAGAGGTTTACAACCCGAAGGCCGTCATCCCTCACGCGGCGTTGCTGCATCAGGCTTGCGCCCATTGTGCAATATTCCCCACTGCTGCCTCCCGTAGGAGTCTGGGCCGTGTCTCAGTCCCAGTGTGGCCGGTCACCCTCTCAGGCCGGCTACCCGTCGACGCCTTGGTGAGCCATTACCTCACCAACAAGCTGATAGGCCGCGAGCCCATCCCCAACCGAAAAATCTTTCCAAACGCAGACCATGCGGTCACGTCACATATCCAGTATTAGACGCCGTTTCCAGCGCTTATCCCAGAGTCAGGGGCAGGTTGCTCACGTGTTACTCACCCGTTCGCCACTGATCCCACAGAGCAAGCTCCGTGTTCACCGTTCGACTTGCATGTGTTAAGCACGCCGCCAGCGTTCATCCTGAGCCAGGATCAAACTCTCCGTAAAAAGAAATTGCATACAACCCGGGGAAAAACCAGGCCGCAGCGAGTTTGAAACTGACCAAAGAGATGACATCATTGCTGACTTCATCCGAATGCCAACCCCCCAAAAGGAGTTGGTCTTTGATCCAAAGGAATTCTCACCCAGCCGAAGCTGAACGAGGATAATTTGGCATTTGACAAGTGCACGCTGTTGAGTTCTCAAGGATCGGATGCTCCCACGACCCAGCCATCACAACCAGGCCCGCAGGGCAACTTCTCTATCTTA
>NZ_SSDQ01000088.1:0-58696 GCF_004794315.1 Microbacterium sp. PF5
GCCGACCAGCACGGTCGTCGCCCGCGACGCGGTCGGGAACGCGCCGAGGAAGCCGCGTGCGGACTCCGCGTCCTCGACGATCACGGCACCGACGCCGCCGCTGACCAAGCCGCCGTTCCGCGCGAGGGTCTCGGAGCCGGCTCCCCCGGCCGAAGACGACGATGCAGCGATCGCCCTCCTGTCCGGTACGGCCGCGCAGTGGGCGGACGACGCGACCCCGGCGACCGCGCTGACCTGGGTGGATCCCGCCGATGTCGCGGCCCACGCTCCCGCCGTCTCGCTGGACGCCGAGCCGGAGGCGCAGACCGCCGAGGGGCTGTTCCGCGGGGCCCGGCTGCGTCCGGCCATCGCGCGCCCCGGCCTGCTGGTGCCGTTGGGGGTGCTGGCCGGGCTCGTCCTGGCCTATTCGGGCACGACGCTGCTGTGGCCGCTGCATGAGGTGCCCCCGGCGGTGGAGGCGGTGCAGTTCGAGACGACGCCCGCCTCGGCCGCCGAGCTCACGTGGCCTGCGGAGGGCAGCGCGGCCGTGGGGGTCGCCGGCATGACCACGTCGGCGTCGATCCCGGATGCGGTGAGCATCGCGAGCATCACGAAGGTCGTCAGCAGCCTGATGGTGCTGGATCGGATGCCGCTCGCGCCGGGTGAGCAGGGACCGGAGTTCCGTTTCACCCGCGGCGACAGCGTGCGCTACTGGGACTATCGACGCCAGGATCAGTCGGCGCTCGACGTCCCGGTCAACGGTGTGCTCACGGAGTATCAGCTGTTGCAGGGCACGCTGCTCGGCTCGGCGAACAACTACATCGATCGGCTGGCCTCGGAGATCTGGGGGTCGAACTCCGAGTTCGCCAGGGCGGCCGAGGAGTGGCTGAGCGAGCGTGGTCTGACCGGGATCACGGTGGTGACGCCGTCGGGTTTCGATGAGCGCAACGTCGCGACGCCGGAGGCGCTGATCGCGCTGGGCGAGCTGGCGATGCGCAACCCGGTGTTCGCGGAGATCGTCGGCACCGCCTCGGTCGAGCTTCCGGGCGCGGGGAGGGTCGTGAACACCAACGGCATGCTGGCCGATCCGGGCGTCGTCGGCATCAAGACCGGGACCCTGGTCGGGTGGAACCTCCTCACCGCGAAGGATGTGGAGGTGGGCGACACGACCGTGCGGCTGTTCGCGGCAGTGCTGGATCAGGCCGACGACGAGTCGCGGCTCGCGGCCACCCGCGCGCTGTTCAGTCAGGCCGAGGCGGAGCTGCAGACGGAGGATCCGGCCGTCGCCGCGGGCACGGTGGTCGGTCGCGTCACCACGATGTGGGGCGAGGAGGTGGACGTGGTCACCGCGGAGGACGCGGACGTCGTGCTGTGGAACGGTGCCGCCGCGACCGCGACCGCCGCGTTCGACCTGGGCGAGCGACGAGAGGCCGACGACCGCGTGGGCACGCTGACCACCACCGGGCCGCTCGACACGGAGGACACGGCCCTCGTGCTGCGCGAAGACGTGGAGGGCCCCAGTCCCTGGTGGCGCCTGACGCACCCGCTCGATCTGCTGGGCATCACCGTCCACACCGACTGAGCCAGGCGCCGCCGTTCACCGGCCGCGCAGACGACGACGCCCCGCTCCGAGGATCCGGAGCGGGGCGTCGTGTCGTTGGTGCGGGGCCGCCGAGGTGTCAGGCGCGGGGGTCCGCGCCCTCGGCGCCGTCATCGAGCAGCGCTCGTGCGGCCGCGGCCTCCGCGGCCGGGACGTTCGCCCCGACCGAGGCTCCGGCGATCGCGTCGTCGGCCTGCTCCCGTGCCGTCTCGTCGGCGGCCTCCCCCGTGACGACCAGGGGCGTGGAGCCCGTGAGGGCCTCCTCCGCGTCGAGGTCGGTCGCGGCCTGCTCGAACTGCGACTGGTACAGCCGCCAGTAGGCGCCCTGCGCGGCGATGAGCTCGTCGTGCGTGCCCTTCTCCACGATGTCGCCGTGCTCCATCACGAGGATGAGGTCGGCGTCGCGGATGGTGGACAGGCGGTGCGCGATCACGAACGACGTGCGCCCCTGGCGGAGCGCGGCCATCGCGTGCTGCAGCAGCAGCTCGGTGCGGGTGTCGACGGCCGAGGTGGCCTCATCCAGGATGAGGATCGACGGCTGGGCGACGAACGCGCGCGCGATCGTGATCAGCTGCCGCTCACCGGCCGACACGTTGGACGCATCCTCGTCGAGCACGGTGTCGTAGCCCTCGGGGAGGGCGTGCACGAACCGGTCGACGTACGTGGCCTTGGCGGCGGTGAGCACTTCCTCATCGGTCGCGGTCGAGCGACCGTAGCGGATGTTCTCGCGGATGCTCCCGGCGAACAGCCACGGGTCCTGCAGCACCATGCCGGTGCGCGAGCGCAGGTCGTCGCGCGTGATCTGCGAGATGTCCTGACCATCGAGCGTGATGCGCCCGCCGCTGAGCTCGTAGAACCGCATGATCAGGTTGACCAGCGTGGTCTTGCCCGCGCCGGTCGGCCCGACGATCGCGACCGTCTGGCCCGGCTCCACCCGGAACGACAGGTCGGTGATCAGCGGTCGCTCCGGCGTGTAGGAGAAGGACACGTTCTCGAACTCGATCACGCCCTTGCCGTCGCCGAGCCGCGGGGCGTCGGCCTCGTCGGGCTCCTGCTCGTCGGCGTCGAGCAGGTCGAACACCCGCTCGGCCGACGCCGTGCCGGACTGCACGACCGCTGCCATGCCGCCCAGCTCCGACAGCGGCTGCGTGAACTGCTGCGAGTACTGGATGAACGCCTGCACGTCGCCGAGGCGCAGCTGCCCGCTCGCGACCATGAGGCCGCCGAGCACCGCGATACCGACGTAGGTGAGGCTGCCGACGAAGGTCATGGCGGGCATGATGATGCCCGACAGGAACTGCGCCTTGAAGCTCGCCTGGAACAGCTCCTCGTTCTCGGCCTTGAACTTGTCGAGCGCGTCCTGCTCCCGACCGAACACCTTCACGAGCGCGTGCCCGGAGAAGGCCTCCTCGACGCGGGCGTTGAGACGGCCGACCTTGCGCCACTGTGTGCCGAAGGCCTTCTGCGAGCGCGGGCCGATGACGCCGAAGATCACGCCCATGAGCGGCAGGGCGACCAGGGCCACCAGTGCCAGCTGCCACGAGATCGAGAACATCATCACCAGCACGCCGACCACGGTGAGCACGGCGGTCAGGGCCCCGGAGAGGGACTGCTGCATCGTCTGGGTGATGTTGTCGATGTCGTTCGTGACGCGGGAGATCAGCTCGCCGCGCTGCACCCTGTCGAAGTACGACAGCGGCAGCCGGTTGATCTTCGCCTCGACGGCCTCGCGGAGGCGCCACATGGTGCGCACCATGATGACGTTGATCACGTATCCCTGCAGCCAGCTCAGGAACGCGGCCACCACGTAGATCGCGAGGACGGCGGCGATGACCCAGCGCAGAGCATCGAAGTCGATGCCGTCGCCGACCCGGAAGTCGCCGAGGGCGCCGACCTGGTTGGCGAAGTCGTCCTGTCCCGCTCCGCGCAGCGCATCGACCACCACGTCCTGCGACGTTCCGGCGGGGAACCCGGGGAAGTCGCCGTTCGGCTGGCCGAGCTGGATGGAGATGAAGCCGCGGTAGACGATGTTGGTCGCCTCGGCCAGGACCTTGGGAGCTGCGACCGTCAGCACGACGCCCAGGGCCCCGAGGATCGACACGAACACGAACCACACGGCCGAGGGCTTGAGCAGTCCGATCATGCGGGCGAAGCTCGGCCCGAAGTTGTCGGCCTTGCCCGGCGCGACGCTGTCCCAGCCGCCGCCGTTCTGCCGTGCCTGCTCCGCGAGCTCGGCCTCGTACTGCTCTTCCGCCGTGAGCTCGCGCTCCTCGGTCTGCACCGGGGCCTTCCCCCGTCCGCGCTTCGGCGCGGCGGTGCGCTTGTCGTCCTGCGCGCTCATGCGTCCACCCCCAGCTGCGACTCGACGATCTCTCGATAGGTGCCGCTGGTCTCCAGCAGCTCCTCGTGCGTGCCGACGCCCACCATCGTGCCGCCCTCGAGCACCACGATGCGATCGGCGTCGGTGATGGTGGAGACACGCTGGGCGACCACGATCTTCGTGACGTGCGGCAGCTCGCGCCACAGCGCCTGCCGCAGTCGCGCGTCCGTGGTCAGGTCGAGCGCCGAGAAGGAGTCGTCGAACACGAGCACCTTCGGCTGGTGCACGATGGCCCGCGCGATCGCGAGGCGCTGGCGCTGGCCGCCCGACACGTTCGTGCCGCCCTGGGCGATGCGGGACTCGAGCCCGTCGGGCATCTCCTCCACGAAGTCACGCCCCTGGGCGATCTCGAGCGCGTGCCACAGCTCCTCATCGGTCGCGTCCTCCCGGCCGTAGCGCAGGTTCGACGCGACGGTGCCGGTGAAGAGGAACGGACGCTGCGGCACCAGACCGATGCTGTCCCACAGCGCCTCCACGTCGGCCTCGCGCACGTCGGTGCCGCCCACGTGCACCGAGCCGCTCGAGACGTCGAACAGACGCGGGATGAGAGAGACCAGCGTGGTCTTGCCCGCACCCGTGGAACCCACGATCGCGACCGTCTCACCCGGCTGCGCCGCGAAACTGATGCCGGTCAGCACGGGCGCGTCGGCGCCCGGGTAGGTGAAGGCGACGTCGTCGAACGCGACCGCACCCGGCGTCGGGAACTCGGTGACGCCGTTCGCGGGGCGCGTCATGGTCGACTCGGTGTTGAGCACCTCGCCGATGCGCTCGGCCGAGACGGCGGCGCGCGGGATCATCATCGCCATGAAGCTGGCCATGATGACGCCGCCCATGATCTGGCCGATGTACTGCATGAAGGCGAACAGCGTGCCCACCTGCACGGTGCCGTTGTTGACCTCGATGCCGCCGAACCAGATCACGGCGACCACGGTCACGTTGAGGATGAGCATGAACAGCGGGAACAGCAGCACGAACAGCGAGCCGACCTTGCGGCCGACGACCATGATGTCGGTGTTGGCTCCGCGGAAGCGCTCCTCTTCGATGCGCTCGCGCACGAACGCGCGGACGACGCGCACGCCGGTGAGCTGCTCGCGCATGATGCGGTTGACGTTGTCGAGCTTGCCCTGGTAGCTGCGGAACAGCGGCACCATGCGGCCGATCACGAGCGCCGCCAGGAGCAGGAGCACGGGGACCGACACGGCGATGAGCCAGCTGAGCCCGGCGTTGGTCTGCACGGCGAAGATGATGCCGCCGATCGCGAGCAGCGGCGCGGTGACGAGCATGGTCGCGCCCATCATCGCCAGCATCTGCACCTGCTGCACGTCGTTGGTGTTGCGCGTGATGAGGGAGCCGGCGCCGAACTGCGACACCTCGCGCTCGGAGAAGCCGCTGACCTTGCCGAACACGTCGGCACGGATGTCGCGACCCGCGCCCATCGCCGCGCGCGCGGCGAAGAAGGTCGCGATCACGGAGGCGACGATCTGGCCCAGGGAGACCGCGAGCATGAACAGACCGGTGCGCCAGATGTAGGCGGTGTCGCCCTGCGCGACGCCCTTGTCGATGATGTCGGCGTTGAGGCGGGGCAGGTAGAGGGTGGCAGCCGCGCTGGCGAACTGGAAGACCAGCACGGCCACGAGGAGCCACTTATATCGGGACAGATAGCGGAGGAGGATTTTTCCCAGCACAGGCGGACTTTCTAGGAAGGAGGAGGCGGCGGATCTCCCGGCAGACGGATGCCGACCGACGACCGGCCATAGGACAGCGTGCCACGAAGCGGGGACATTCGTATCCCCCTGGGGGCGGACCTTCGCTCACAGCGAACCGCATCCCGTGCGATCAGCACTTTTCTGCACGGTGACGAAGAAGGGCCCGCCGGAAGCCTGCCCGATCGACGCCCGCGTCAGCGAGCGGACTGACCCTCAGAACAGCGGCGGCTGCGGCGTGTAGTCGCGGGCCGGCGCACCCGCGTCCGCCGGCAGCTCGGCGAGGGTCGCCGGCTGCCACTTCGGGTTGCGGTCCTTGTCGACCAGCTGCGCGCGGATGCCCTCCACGAGGTCCGGGTGCTCGTTGACGAACCACAGCACCCGTCGGTACTCCCCCTCGAGCGCGGCGCGCAGTCCCGGCAGCTCCCGCGCCTCACGCACGGCGTCGAGCGTCACGACCAGCCCGGTCGGCGCGAGCCCCTCGAGGAGATCGGCCACGGCTGCGGCCTCGGTCGTGCCCTGCGCGTGCAGCCGCTCCAAAATCTCGGGCACGGTCGGCGCGGAGAACGCCTCGTCGATCCAGGGGCGCGATGCCGGGAGGGCCGACGGCTCCGGCGTCTCGTCGAACAGCAGCACGATCTCGCTGGGGCTCGTCGGGTCGGCGCGGTGCGCGAGCGCGTCGCGCAGGGCGTCGAGGCGGTCGGAGGGCACCACGTGGTCGGCGAACCCGAGGTACACCGCGTCGGCGGCGCTCATGGTCGCCCCGGTCAGCCCGAAGTACTCGCCGAACCGTCCCGGCGCCCGCCCGAGCAGCCACGTGCCACCGACGTCGGGAGTGAAGCCGATGCGGGTCTCCGGCATCGCGAGCTTCGACCGCTCGGTGACGATCCGGATGGCCGCGTGCCCGGCGAGCCCGATGCCGCCGCCCATCGTGATGCCGTCGGCCAGCGCCACGACCGGCTTGGGGTACTCGGCGATCATCGCGTTCATCGCGTACTCGGCGCGGAAGAACTCGGCCGACCGCTCGGGGTGACCGGACACGATCTGCTCGTGCAGGCGGCGCACATCGCCGCCCGCGCACATGCCGCGCTCGCCCTCGCCGTCGATCAGCACGATCTGCACGTCGGAGTCGTCACGCCACGCCATCAGCGCCCGGGTGATCTCGGCGATCATGTCCTCGTCGAGCGCGTTGATCGCCTCGGGGCGATTGAGGGTGAGCCGTCCGAGCGCTCCTTCCGTGCGGACGAGGACACGGGGGGCGGCAGAGGTATCGGTCACGGGTGCCAGGCTACCTTCTCACCAGGGGTGGAATTCCGCACGGAATGCGGGTTCCGGGGCGGTTTTCCGGCAGGATAGGGGGAACTGTTCATCGCGACGAGAGGTGCCGGATGCCTGAAGGACAGGTGCTCGAGTTCACGAATGTGACGAAGCGCTTCAACGAGGTGACCGCCGTCTCGGACTTCTCCGCCCGCGTCGAGCCCGGGGCCGTGACCGCCTTCCTCGGTCCCAACGGCGCCGGAAAGACCACGACTCTCCGCATCCTGCTCGGTCAGGTGCGTGCCACGTCGGGAACCGCCACGATCGGCGGCGTCGCGTATCCGGAGCTGCGCCAGCCGCTGCGCACGATCGGCTCCGTGCTGGAGGAGACGGTCTACCGCCCTCGCCGCACGGCCAGCCGGCAGCTGACCATCGCCGCGAAGGCCAACGGCATCCGCCTGTCCCGCGTCGACGAGGTCCTGTCGCTCGTGGGCCTGGAGAGCGAGGCCGATTCCCGCATCGGCGGCTTCTCCCTCGGCATGCGGCAGCGGCTGAGCGTCGCACACGCGCTGCTCGGCGACCCCGGTGCCCTGGTCTTCGACGAGCCGGCGAACGGCCTCGACCCGGAGGGCATCCGCTGGATGCGTCTGCTCATGCGCCGTCTCGCGGACGAGGGGCGCACGGTCCTGGTGTCGTCGCATGTGCTCAGCGAGATCGAGCAGGTGGCCGACCACGTGCTGGTGCTGTCGAAGGGACGGCTGGTGCTGTCCAGCGGCATCGAGACCCTGGCCGACCCGGCCGGCGGGTCCGTCATCGTGGATTCCGTGGATCGTCCCGGCCTCACGACGGCGCTGGTGGCGGCGGGCTTCGACATCGAGGTGCTGCGCTCCGGGCTGACCGTGCGCGGAGCCGACGCGAGCACGGTGGGTGCCGTGGCCGCTGAGGCCGGCATCGCCCTCAGCACCCTCGTGCAGCGCGGGCCCACGCTGGAAGACGTCTTCATCGATCTGATGCGCGGTGGTCGCTTCGGCACAGCGGCGGACACGACCGCGGCCGCTGCGGGCGGGGCGGCGCCGGGCGAGACGGCAGCGACCGATACGAACCATGAGGCGAGCGATTCCTCCGCCGACGTGGCGACAGCGGGCGCCGGTGCCGCAGCATCGGCTCTGGCTGCCGGGGGTGCGGCCGCTCTCGCGGACGACCTCACCACCGAGACCATGCCCGAGCCGACGGACGCCACGGCGGAAGACGACGACGTGGACGAGCAGTCGACCGACGCGGAGCCCGCGTCGGAGGACCTCGTCGCCGCCGCCGACACGGAGGACTCCGACGTGATCGAGACCGTGGCGGAGGTCACGGCGACCGCCGGCCCGGTCGCGGTCGTCCCGGTGGAAGAAGACGTGCGTCCCGTGACGATGGAGGACGCGGCGCGGATCGGCGATGGCGATTCCCTGTCCGAGTCGCACGCGGAGACGGCGACCTCGTTCGACGAGATCCTGTTCGGCGGCACCGCGCCGGTCCAGGAGGAGGAGCCGACCGAGCGGCCCACGCGACGCAGCCTCGCGCAGCTGTTCGCGACGACACCGGAGTCCGCCGACGACGACCACAGCGCGTCCCCGGAGCATGTGTCCAGCGACGAGCAGGACTCCGAGGGTGATGTCCCGACCGGCTCGGACGACGCGGAGTCAACGGGCGGTTCGGCGTGGAGCACCGGTTCCGCACCGACCGAGGAGGGGGCGGACGAGGCCCCGGAGAACGGAACCGAGGCAGACGAGACTCCGGAGAACGCAACCGGGGCAGACGGAACTCCGGTAGACGAGCCCGCGGGCCACGAGCCCCTCGCCGACGATCAGGAGTCCGCGCTGGATTCCGTCGATGACGCCCACGACAGCGAGAGCCCGGCGGATGAGGCGCCGGCGGACGACACCGGGATCGCGTCCGACGAGCCCGCCGCAGATCCGGTTCCGGCGGACGACGAGCCGGTGAGCACCGCCGATGACGAGTCCATCGAGGAAGACCCCGCGGGCATCGAGTTCTTCGCCGAGCTGGACGACGCCGAGGAGGCGGACGAGACCGACGAGGCCGACCACGGCGACCGCGATGCCGAGGAGGCGCCGCTCGAGGCGGGCGGCACGGACGGAGCCGAAACCCCGGACGAGGACGAAGACCCCCGCGCGGCCGCCGTCAGCTCCCTGCTCTCCGCTGCCGCACGCGCGTACTACGAGGACGAGCCGCGGGACTACCCGCTGAGCACCGCCGACAGCATGCCCGCGACCGGCGCGTCGGGAGAGCCGCACGACGCCGGGGCCCACTGGAGCGTCGCGACCACCGGCGTGATCGACACGGTCCCGCTGGCTCGCGACACCGCGACCGATGGTCAGGACGACCACGGCACCGCCGACGCGCACCACCAGCCCCACGACGGTGTCGCCGAGGTGCAGGACGGCGAGGGGCACGAGAGCGAGGGGCACGCGGTGCCCGAGCACGACGACGAGCACAGCGACGAGCACAGCGACGACGACCGCGACCGCGAGGGCCACGGTCACGACGACGGGCAGAGCGAAGGCCCCGGTCACGACGACGGGCAGAGCGACGCGCACGATCACGACGGGCACGATCGCGAGCAGCACACCGACGGCGACGAGCACCGCGGCTGAGCCCGAGACACGAGACGCCCTCCCGGCTACGGCCGGGAGGGCGTCTGTCGTTCGTGGGGCTGCTAGGCCGGCCGCGGGCGGATGACCGGACGACGGCTGCCCTTCGACACGGGCGTCGGTGCGGTGGCGACGATCTCCTCGACGCTCGCCGGCTCGTCCGACACCTCGAGCCGCAGCGCCTGCGTGAGTGCGAGGCCGTGCCGCGTGGTGAGGATCAGCCGGTTGTACTGCGGGTCGCCCTCGAGGTCGATCACGACGCTCGGGCGACGCCGCCGGATGAGCACGAAGTCGAGGGTTCCGGCGGCCTTCCAACTGCCGGCGGCGAGCACGGTCGGGATGTGGGTCCCGGGGTTCGGCACACCGCGGAGCCAGGTCCAGGCGTCGTCGGTCAGCTGCACCTTGGTGATGGTGTCGCGCGGGATCCGCACGTTCTCACGGTGGAAGGTGGCGGCACGTTCGATGGGCGAGAGCACGACTTCGAGTTGCGTCTGGTCCAGCAGCAACGTCACCATGCCCCTTAGTCTGCCAGCGCGGCGCTCCCGGTTGGCTGGAAGTTGCTCACAGGAAAGCAACGATCCGTTGTGGGCACGGATACATCAGGGCCGGGCGTCTGCCGCGGCCCTGGCCGCGAACGCCAGCGCCGCCTCGATGCGCTGCAACTCGTCCTCACCGTGCGCAGCCGTGAGGAACCACGCCTCGAAGACGCTCGGCGGAAGCGCGACACCGTGCTCGCGCATGGCGTGGAAGAACGCCGAGTAGCGGAACGACTGCTGCGCCTGCGCCTCGGCGTAGTCGCGCGGGATCGAGGCGCGGAACGAGGCGCTGAACAGGTTGCCGGCCGACGCCACCGCGTGCGTCACGCCCGCGTCGCTGAGGGCGGTGTCGAGCGCGGTCGCCACTCGGGTCGCCGCGGCGTCGACCGTGGCGTAGACCTCGGGCGTCGCGAGGCGCAGCGTGGCGAGACCCGCGGCGACCGACAGCGGGTTCCCCGACAGCGTGCCCGCCTGGTACACCGGGCCGAGCGGAGCCAGCAGGTCCATGACCTCGGCGCGACCGCCGAGCGCGGCCAGCGGCATGCCACCGCCCACGACCTTGCCGAACGTGATGATGTCGGGGAGGTAGTCCTCGCCCGCCGCGGCCTGCAGACCCCAGAACCCCGCGGGGTGCACGCGGAAGCCCGTCAGCACCTCGTCCAGGATCATGAGCGCGCCGTGAGCGTGTGCGGTGTCGGCGATCAGGCGGTTGAATCCGGGCCGCGGGGGGACCACGCCCATGTTCGCCGCGGACGCCTCGACGATCACGGCGGCGATGCGCTGGCCGTGCTCGGCGAACACCGCGTCGAGCGCCTCGGGGTCGTTGTAGCGGATGACGAGCGTCTGTGCGGCGATGGGTGCCGGCACCCCGGCGGATCCGGGCAGCGCGAGCGTAGCGACGCCCGACCCCGCCTCGGCCAGCAGCCCGTCGGAGTGGCCGTGGTAGTGCCCGGCGAACTTCACCAGCAGGTCGCGACCGGTCGCGCCACGGGCGAGTCGGATCGCGGTCATGGTCGCCTCGGTCCCCGTGGACACCAGGCGCACGCGCTCGATGGGTCGGATGTCGCCGAAACGAACCCGGTCGGCGATCAGCGCGGCCAGCTCGACCTCGCCCTCGGTCGGGGCACCGAACGACAGACCCCGCGCTGCGGCGTCCTGCACGGCGGCGACCACCTCGGGCTGCGCGTGGCCCAGCAGCGCCGGGCCCCACGAGGCCACCAGGTCGACGTACTCTCGGCCGGCGGCGTCGGTGACGGTCGCTCCCTTCGCCGAAGCGAGGAACCGCGGCGTCCCGCCCACCGAGCCGTAGGCGCGCACCGGTGAGTTCACCCCACCCGGGATCACAGCGCGGGCAGCGGAGAACAGGTCGTCATTGCGGTCGGTCATGGCAACTCCTCGGTGATGCGCGGAGCTCTCCCGGGCATCCCTTCCAGGCTAACCCGCCGTACCGACGCCGGAGTCCGCGCGGTGACGCCGCGGGGCGGTCAGCCGCGAAGCCAGCGGGCGGCCTCGGTCGCCCAGTAGGTCAGCACGGCGTCGGCACCCGCGCGCCGGATCGACAGCAGCGACTCGAGGATCGCCGCCCGGCGGTCGATCCAGCCGTTGGCCGCGGCGGCCTCGACCATCGCGTACTCGCCGGACACCTGATACGCCCACACGGGCACGGTCACGGCGTCGCGCACCTCGCGCAGCACGTCGAGGAACGCCATCGCCGGCTTGACCATGACGATGTCGGCGCCCTCCTGCTCGTCGACCAGCGCCTCCCGCACGCCTTCGCGGCGGTTGCCCGGATCGAGCTGATACGTGCGCCGGTCGCCGGTCAGCTGGGAGTCCACGGCCTCACGGAACGGGCCGTAGAAGGCGCTCGCGTACTTGGCTGCGTACGCCAGGATCAGCGTGTCGGTGAAGCCCTCGGCGTCGAGCGCCCGGCGGATCACCGCGACCTGGCCGTCCATCATGCCGGACAGTCCGAGCAGCTGCGACCCGGCCCGCGCCTGCGCCAACGCCATCGAGGTGTAGCGCTCGAGGGTCGCGTCGTTGTCGACCGAGCCGTCCGCCGCGAGCGCCCCGCAGTGCCCGTGATCGGTGAACTCGTCGAGGCAGAGGTCGGTCTGCACCACGAGCGCATCGCCCACCTCGGCCGCGAGGGCCTCGGTCGCGACGTTCAGGATGCCGCGCGGATCGTCCGCTCCGGAGCCGACCGCATCGCGCACCGCCGGGACGCCGAACAGCATGACCCCGCCGACGCCGGCCTCAGCCGCCTCGACGGCGGCGGCACGCAACGAGTCGAGCGAGTGCTGCGCCACGCCGGGCATCGAGCCGATGGGCGCCGGCTCGGTCAGTCCCTCGCGCACGAAGAGCGGAAGCACGAGCTGACGGGGCTCGAGCGAGGTCTCGCGCACGAGGTCGCGGACAGCGCGGGACTGGCGCAGCCGACGGAGGCGGATGTCGGGGAAGCTCACGGCGCGAACTCGTCTGCCGCGTGCGGAAGCGTGAACTGGGACACGGCATCGATCAACGCGTCGATGGTCTGCCGATCGGCCACCACCGACACCGGCAGACCGGCACGCTCGGCATCCTTCGCGGTGCGCGGGCCGATCGCGGCGAGCAGGGTCTCGTCCGGGATGTCGGGGAACTGCTCGCGCACCTGCTCCGCCACCGAACCGCTCGTGATGAGGATGGCGTTGATGCGGCCGTTCTCCACATCGCGACGGATGCGCTCCGTGACCGGCACGCCCACCGTGCGGTAGGCGACCACACCGTGCACGTCGTGCCCGGCCTCGGACAGCATGATGCTCAGCACCGGCTTCGCGATCTCGCTGCGCAGCGCCAGGATGCGCCGGGGCTCCTGCTCGAGCGCGATCAGCTGCTGAGCCATGCCCTGCGCCGAGTTGTCCTGCTCGGGGACCAGCGCCACCTCGTAGCCCACGGCCTGGAGCGCTGCGGCCGTGGTCTCGCCCACCGCCGCGATCTTCGTGGACTTGGGCACGACCGCGCGATGCGCGAACAGCACGTCGACCGTGGTCGCACTCGTCACCGTCAGCCAGTCGAACTCACCGGCGGCCAGCTGCTCCAGCGCGCGGTCGAGCGTGTCCTGATCGGTCGTGGGGGCGAAGTTGATGAGCGGGGCGACGACCGGCACGGCGCCCAGGGCACGCAGGCTCGCGGCGACACTGTCGCCCCAGGGCCCGCCACGGGGCACGAGGATGCGCCAGCCGTCCAGCGGTCGGTCCTGCTTGGTTTCGGATGTGGTCATGAGAAATCGGGGTGCTCTCGGGGGACGAGGTCGGCCGCCCCTTGATCGAGCAGCCGACGGGCAACAGCGAGCCCGAGCTCGCGCGCTGCGTGCATCGGGCCTGCACCATCGGCAGCATCCGCTCCATTGCCACTGCCGTTCCGATGAATATACTCCCCGTTCAGGGCTTCCGTGACGTCGAGCCCGATCCGCCGACCCCCGTCCGGGGCGTACACGACCGTCCTGATGCGGATCTCGGCGCCCTCGACGCGTGCGTGCGCCGCCATGGGGGCTTGACACCCGGCATCGAGTCCCTCCAGAATGGCGCGCTCGACCGTGACGGCCAGTCGGGTGTCGTGATCGTTGAGGGCGGAGAGCGCCTCCCGCAGCTCCTCCGGGGCGTCCGCCCTGGTCTCCACCGCGAGCGACCCCTGCCCCGGCGCGGTCGGCCACTCCGCGAGCCCGAGCTCTTCGCGCTTCAGCGGCGAGTCGGTCCCCAGACGCGACAGCCCGGCGGCCGCGAGGATCACGGCGTCGAGCTCGCCCGAGGCCACCCGCGCGAGCCGGGAGTCGACGTTGCCGCGGATGTCCACGACCTCCGCCTGCGGTGCCCGGCGCCGAACCTGGGCGATGCGTCGCGGCGAGCCCGTGCCGACGGTGCTGCCCGAGCCGAGCTCGTGCAGGGGCGCGCCGTGACGCGTGAGAACCACGTCCCTGGCATCCTCGCGCGGCGGAGTCGCAGCGATCACGAGTCCCTCGGGGACGGCCGTCGGGAGGTCTTTGAGGGAGTGCACGAGGAAGTCGCAACGGCCGGCGAGCAGAGCCTCGCGCAGCCGGGTCGCGAAGACGCCCAGACCGCCGATCTCCGACAGCGACGCCCGATTGGTGTCGCCCTCGCTGGTGATCGGGACGAGCTCGACGGCACGCCCCGTGACCTTCTCGAGGGCGGCGGCGACATGGCCCGACTGCGCCTGCGCGAGCGCGCTGCGTCGGGTGCCGAGACGGATGGGGGTGCTCATGGTGCGGTCACTGCAGCACGTCGGCGATCTCGTCGAAGCGCAGACGGCGCCCCGTGTAGAAGGGCACCTCCTCCTTCACGAACATCCGCGCCTCGGTGTAGCGGAGGTCGCGCATCATGTCGACCAGGTCGGTCACGTCGTCGGCCTCCATCGGCAGCAGCCACTCGTAGTCACCCAGCGCGAACGCGGCGACGGTGTTCGCGATGACGCCCGTGAACGCAGCGCCCTTGCGCCCGTGGTCGGCGAGCATCGCGCGGCGGTCAGCCTCCGGCGCCAGGTACCACTCCGGGGTGCGGACGAACGGGTACAGGCAGAGCCAGTCCTTCGGTGCGACGCCGCGGAGGAACCCCGGCACGTGCGAGCGGTTGAACTCCGCGTCGCGGTGCACGCCCATCACGTTCCACACCGGCAGCAGCGAGCGCAGCAGCTCCGTGCGACGGAGGCGGCGCAGCGCCTTCTGCAGCTCCTCGGCGGTGTCGCCGTGCAGCCACACCATCAGATCGGCGTCAGCCTTCAGCCCGGAGACGTCGTAGAAGCCACGGACGGTGACGCCGGAGTCCTCGATGTGCGAGACGATCGACTCGAGCTCCGTGGCGTCGTTCTCGGTGACGGGAGCATCGGGATTGCGTCGCCACACAGCCCAGAGGGTGAAGCCGGACGGGTTCTCTTCGCGCACTTCGGACATGATCCCAGTCTGCCCCTTTCGCGGAGAAGCCCCTAATCAGGGGAATACCGCGAGGAACGGCCGACCGTCAGCGCGCGATGGCCCGAGCGATCGCCCACACGGCGCCGCCGACGACGGCGGCGATCCCGACGGCCGCGGCGACCGCGCCCACCGGGTTCCGATCGGCGAACGCGCGTGCCTTGACCGCGGCACGAGCCGACGCCTTCTCCACCCGGCGCGGGATGTTGCCCTTGACCTCGATCGCGGCGAGCGCCGCCTTCAGCTCGGCGCGGGCCGACGTCACGGGATCGACGATGCCCGCGGGGACGGCGGTGCGCGGCAGCGACTCAGGGGTGCTCATCGCCGGCCTCCTTCACGATTCGGATGTCCTCGGCCACGGCCTGCGCCGGGTTCTGGCGCTTGAGCACCTTGCGGAACTTGAGGATGCCGAGCAGCGCGAACAGCAGCACGGCGAGGATCAGGATGCCGAACACGGCGATCGCCGACAGCCACACGGGCCACCACGACGACAGGCCGGCGATCGCGAACACGAGGATCACCGGCACGGCCCAGAACAGGAAGAACAGGGCGACGAGGAACCAGACCGAGCCGATCCCCGCATCCTTCGCCGTGCGCGAGACCCACGCCTTGGCGGCGTCGATCTCCGCCTTCACGAGGTTGGTGACCAGCTCGGGCAGATCCCCGAGCAGGGTCAGCAGACTGTCGTCGGCGCGATCCCGGTATCCGCGGGGCATGTCAGTCGCCGGACTTCTGCGCTGCCGGCTTCGTCGCGGGCTTCTTCGCAGCGGGCTTTTCAGCCGCAGCGGCGCGCTCCTTGACCTCGTCGACCGCGTCCTCCGCCGCCTCCGAGACCTCCTCGGCGGCCTCCTTGCCCGACGCGATCACGGCGTCGAGCTTCTGGCCGGGAGTGCCGTTGCCCGTGACCGACTTCACGATCTTCACCGCGCCGGTCCACACGGCCCCCGGGACGGCCGCGGCCTTGTCGCCGACGAAGTCCTTGACCTTCTCCACCTGGTCCTGGACGGGATCCGTGTTCCAGACCTTGAGCCACTGCGTCCGGATCTGCTCGTAACGCTCGCGTCCGGCACGGGTGCCCAGCACATAGCCGACGCCGAGTCCGACGACGAGTCCGATCTTCCCCTTCATGGGGTCTCCTCACGTTGTTCCGGCGGTGGTCGTCCGGTTCGGACGCCGATCGCCGACGTCTCCGCCGCGATCAGGTACCCAGCGTAACCCCGTATGCCGATTTCGGCATCAATCCCGGAGAGGGTTGACAGCGGGCCCTTCGTCACTCACGCTTGTGCGCTTCGTGGTGCGCGGAGGTCGCCCGATCAGTCCCACAGGAGCGCGCGACGCAGGCGATCGGACGCCTCCGTGGCATCCGGGACCACCTGTGCGAGGCCGGTCCCGGCCACCCAGGCTCCGACCACCGCCAGGCCGGGGATCGCCTGGATCGCATCGCGCGCAGCCTGGCGCCGCGCCCCCGATCCGAGGAGCGACGCGGGCTGCGACTGCACGAACCGTCCGCGGTGCCCTGCGATCACCTGGGTCGGCTCCAGCGGTACGCCGAGCAGCGCGGCCGCCTCCCGCCGCGCGAGGTCGATCGCCGCCGCGTCGTCGAGGGCGGCGGTGGCCGCGGGCTCCCCCTGCGCGCCGAACGACACCCGCACGACCTCCCTGTCGCCCGCGGCCTCCCGCACCCACTCCCACTTCGCCGTCGAGTGGGTGAGCGCCTTGGCCGTGTGGCTCCCGGGCACCGTGAGCACCCCGGTGCCACGCGGCACGCTGCGCAGAGCCGGGGCATCCAGCAGCAGCGTGACGATCTCGATCTCCGGGGACGCAGCCGCTTCGGCCAGAGCGAGCGCCGGCACCGCGTCGGCGAGCAGCTCGCGCGCCACGGACTCCGCGGTCGCGACGATCACGGCGTCCGCACGGAGAAGCTCCTCCACCGGCTCGTCCGTCACCGCGACGGCGTCGGCCAGAGGCTCCGACTCGGCAACCCACGGCTCCGGCGTCTGCGTCGGGGTGTCGAGCTGCGTCGCGGCCGTGACCCGCCAACCGCCGTCCTCCGACACGACCGAGAGCACCCGCACTCCCGTGCGCACGGTCGCCCCGAGCTGGGCGAGGTCGTCGGCGATCGCGTCCACCAGCACGGTCATGCCGCCACGGAGGCCTTCCACCGCGGCACCCGGAGCCTTCGCGCCACCGGAGCCGCCGTTCCCGCGCAGCGCCAGCACCGCGCCGGACAGCGAGCCGACGCGGGTCAGGGCGGCGTTCAGCCCCGGGGCGGCCACGTCGATGTCCACGTCGTCGGGCGACGCGGAGTACACGCCCGTCGTGACCGGGGCGACCAGGCGGTCGCGCACCTTCGGGCCCATGCGGGAGGCGACGAGCCGCCCGAGGCTCAGCTCGTGGCCGATGGTCAGCGGCGGCCGTACGCGGTCGAGGTAGGCGCGCCATGCGCCCGACCATCCGATGATGCGCCGCACGTCGTCCTGGAACGGGTTGCCGGGAATGCCGAGGACCCCGCCCACCGGGAGCGGAGCCGCACCCGTGCCGGGGATGCCGGAGAGCCAGGCGCCGCCCGCGCGAGGGGGCACGACCCGATCCGCGAGTCCGAGCTCGTCGACGAGGGCGCGGACGAGGCCGCCCCTGGTCGCGTAGCTCTCGGCGCCCGCATCGAGCGTCACACCGTCGAGCTCCACGCGACGCAGGGCACCGCCCAGCGCCTCGGCAGCCTCCAGCACCGTGACCCGCATGCCGACCTTGGCGCACTCGCGGGCGGCGACGAGACCACCCATGCCCCCGCCGATCACGACGACGTGCTTCTCCGCGGCGCGTGCGGCCAGGTCGGCCGGCTCGGCCGCGGACGGGTGTGCACCGGAGGGGTCAGGGCTCATGCCGTCCATCCTTCCACCGCGCCCGGGGGCGACGCGTGCTCAGGCGCCGTGCACCAGCTCGACGATGCGCGTCAGCTGGTCGGGGTCGGTCTCGGGCGGCACCCCGTGACCGAGGTTGACGATGTGCCCGCGGGCCGCACGACCGCGCTCCAGGACGTCGCGCACGTGCGCCTCCAGCACGGGCCACGGCGCCGCGAGCAGCGCGGGGTCGATGTTGCCCTGCACGCTCGTGTCCGGTCCGAGGATCGCCGCGGCCTCGTCGAGCGGAAGACGCCAGTCCACGCCGACCCCGTCGGCGATGCCGCCCAGGCGCATGTCGGCGAGGAACGGGCCGGTGCCGACGCCGAAGTGGATGGTGGGGACACCGATGCCGTCGAGCGCGGCGGTCGAATGCGGCGCCACGAACGTGCGGTAGTCGGCGGGGCTGAGCGAGCCGGCCCAGCTGTCGAAGAGCTGCACGACCGCGGCACCCGCGTCGCGCTGCGTCTCCAGGAATCGTCGGGAGACGCGGGCGAGCCACCCTGCCAGACGGTGCCAGGCGTCGGGGTCCGCGTGCATCATGCCGCGTGCCCGCAGGTGCTCCTTCGACGGGCCGCCCTCGACGAGGTAGGCCGCGAGCGTGAAAGGCGCGCCGGCGAAGCCGATCACCGGGGTGTCGCCGAGCTCCGCCGCGACGATGCCCACCGCCTCCGCGATCGCCGTGCCGTCGAGCGACTCCGGATCGATCGCGGTGATCCGCTCGACATCGGCCCTCGTGCGCACGGGGTTCGCGAACACCGGCCCGCGCCCCGGCTCGATCTCCACCTCGACGCCGGCAAGGCGCAGCGGGATCACGATGTCGCTGAAGAACACCGCCGCGTCCACACCGTGCCGCCGCACCGGCTGCAGGGTGATCTCCGCCGCGAGGTCGGGCGTGAGGCAGGCGTCGAGCATCCGTGTGCCCACCCGCAGCTCCCGGTACTCGGGCAGCGAGCGGCCGGCCTGCCGCATGAACCAGACGGGCGTCGTGTCGGGGCGGTCGCCCGTGAGGGCGCGCAGCAGCGGAGCGTCGGAAAGGGCCATGCCCCCATCCTCCCATTGCCCGGTTATGGGGCCGCCGAGTCCGCCTGTCCGAACGCTCCGGTACAATCGAGGGGTGCTGCTGTGTGTGACGGCGAGTCACAAGACCGCCTCCTTCGAACTGCTCGAACGCCTGAGCCGCACCCCCGACGATGTCGCCCCCACCCTGGTGGGCATGACGCCGTGCGTGCAGGGTGCCGTGGTGCTGGCGACGTGCAACCGGTTCGAGGCGTACGTCGAGATGGACGAGCCGATGACCGCCGCGGGCGCGATCGGCGTCGAGGCCGTGCTCGAAGCCGTCGAGTCCGCCACGGGCATTCCGGCCGCCGACCTCGACGGCGCCTACACCGTCCACGCCGGGCGCCGGGTGGCCGAGCACCTGTTCTCCGTCGCCTCCGGCCTCGAGTCGGTCGTGTCGGGTGAGGGCGAGATCGCCGGCCAGGTGCGCCGGGCCCTGAAGTCGGCCCGCAAGGACGGCACCACCTCCCCCGAGCTCGAGCGCCTCTTCCAGCGCGCGAGCCAGGCGCAGCGCAAGGTCAAGAACGTCACCGCGCTCGGGCGCGCCGGTCGCTCGCTCGTGCGCCTGGCACTCGAACTGGCCGACAGCCGCATCGCCGACTGGTCCGCCGAGCGCGTGCTCCTGGTGGGCACCGGCGCCTACGCGGCCGTGACCCTCGCGACGCTGCGCGAGCGCGGCGCGGTCGACATCTCCGTGTACTCACCCTCCGGTCGGGCCGAGATCTTCGCGGCGAAGCACGGCATCCGCGCGGTCGCAGCCGCGGACTACGCCCACACAGCCGCACATTCCAGCCTGCTCATCACCTGCACGTCCGCCACCGAACCGGTGCTGGGACCGGAGCACCTGCAGCTCCCCGTCGGTCTCGCCGCGGCCGGATGCCCGGTGGGCTCGCACAGTCAGCTGGTCGTCGACCTCGGGATGCCGCGCAACGTCAACCCCGCGGTCGCGACCCTGGAGGGCGTGGCGCTGCTCGACCTCGAGACCATCCGCCTGCACGCGCCGCTCGAGGAGCTGCAGGCGACCGACGCCGCCCGCACCGTCGTGCGTGAGGCCGCGGACACCTTCCACGTCGTGGGTGCCCGCCAGAGCGTGACCCCCTCGGTCGTGGCCCTGCGGTCGCACATCTTCTCGCTGCTCGACACCGAGATCGACCGGGCCCGTGCGCGCGGCGACGAGGACGGCAAGGTCGAGCAGGCGCTGCGGCACCTCGTCGGCGTGCTGCTGCACACCCCGACCGTCCGCGCCCACGAGCTCGCCGCAGAAGGCAGGGCCGACGAGTTCGCCGCCGCGCTGTCCGCCCTGTACGGCCTCAGCCCCGAGGCCCCCGCCGCCGAGGACGCCGCCTCCGCCTGACGGCACGGTCGCCCGGGATCAGCGCGTAGCCGCTCAGCCGGAGGCGGCGACGCCAGTCATGCGCGAAGAACTACGGCAGCAGTGCGCAATCCGCAGCGGATGCCGCGAGACGAGCATCGAGAGTCAGCAACGAGGACTGCGCCGCGCGCGCGAGCACGACGTACATCGCGTCATACGCGCTGACGTTGCACTGAACGGTCCTGCCACCGCCCCCGCGGCATCCGCCCGGGATGGGACACTGGGGGCATGGCCCTTCACATCACCGGAGACACCGCCGCCGACACCCTGCTGACCGAGAACCCGCTCGCGCTGCTCGTGGGGATGCTGCTCGACCAGCAAGTGCCCATGGAGACCGCTTTCGCCGGTCCGCTCAAGATCGAACAGCGCACCGGTGCGGCCGATGCCGCGGCCATCGCGGGGATGGCACCCGAGGAGTTCCTCGAGGCGTTCCGCCAGACGCCCGCCGTGCACCGGTTCCCCGGGTCGATGGCCGCCCGCGTGCAGACTCTGTGCCAGGCGATCGTCGACGAGTGGGGCGGCGACGCCTCAGCGCTGTGGACCGCGGGCGACCCGGACGGTGCGGAGGTGCTGAAGCGCCTGAAGGCACTGCCCGGCTTCGGTGAGCAGAAGGCCAAGATCTTCCTGGCGCTGCTCGGCAAGCAGTACGGCTTCACGGGCGAGGGCTGGCGCGAGGCCTCGGCGCCCTACGGCGAGGACGGCTCGTACCGCAGCGTCGCCGACATCGTCTCCCCCGAGTCGCTCACGAAGGTGCGCGAGTACAAGAAGGCGATGAAGGCCGCGGCCAAGGCGGCGAAGTGAAGCCCACGGGGAACGACGTCGCCGGGCTCATCGCCCGCTCCTCCCCCGCCGCTCGGCGCCGAGACGCGGAGACGCTCACCGCGCTCATGCAGGAGATCACCGGGCGCGAGCCGCAGACCTGGGGCACCATCATCGGCTTCGGCTCCTGCCACTACCGCTACCCGACCGGTACCGAGGGCGACAGCCCGCTCCTCGGCTTCGCGCCGCGCCGAGCCGCCACCACGATCTACCTCTTCGAGGGGACGGATGCGCACGCGGACGACCTGGCACGGCTCGGGCCACACACCACCGGCGTCGGCTGCCTCTACCTCCCCGACCTGGAGCAGGTGGACCTGACGGTGCTGCGCGGGATCCTGGAGCACTCGCTCGCCTGGGCCGAAGCGGGCGGCGACGAGGGCGCGACGGTCACCGTCACCGGCTGACCGCACGCCCCCGCGGCCGCCGGGTCACGACGCCACCACGGCCGCACCCTCCGTGACACGGACCGCCGCGGCACCCTGCTGGCGCGCCCGCCGCAGCCACCGCCGGTCGTGCGAGACCGTGACGACCGCGGCCGGGTGGTCGTCGAGCGCCCGCTCCAGCTGCTCGACCAGCTCCGGGTCGAGGTGGTTGGTCGGCTCGTCGAGCAGCAGCACGTCGAACGTGGAGGCCAGCGCGACCGCGAGGTCGAGCCGCCGCCGCTGCCCGACCGACAGGGCCCGCGCCGGGCGCTCGATCTCGTCCTCGCGGAACAGGCCGTGGGCGAGCAGAGCCGCACGGGCATCGCTCGGGGGCACCGCCGCCCGTCGCGCGAACACCTCCACCGCGGAGCCCCGTGCGGCCGCCCCCACGTCTTGCCGCAGCCGGGCGACACGGAGTCTCGGGCGCCGATCGATCGAACCCGATGCGGCGCTCAGCTCGCCCGCGAGGAGGTCGAGCAGCGTGGTCTTGCCTGCCCCGTTCGGACCGGTCACGAGCCAGCGGTCACCCGGCGCCACGGTCCACGCGGTCACGGTGAGCCGGCGGCCCGGCTCCTGGAACACGACATCGTGCAGCGTGACGAGGGCGTCGTCCTCGCCGGACGGCTCCGCGTCCGGAGCCGGGCCGTCGGGCAGCACGAACCGCAGCGGCTCGGGTGGGGGCGGCGCCGGATCCTCCCGCAGCCGAGACAGTCGCTCCTTCGCCATGCGGATGCGCCCGACCGCGCCGTGGTCGCGGCTACGGGCGCGGAAGGCGCCGTGACCGAAGCCGTCGAGCTCGAGCTTGCGCGGGATCGCGTCCAGGCGGAACGCGTTCGTCGCGAGCAGCTCCTCGGTGCGGGCGACCTCGGCCTTCCACGCCTCGTGTCGCTCCGCGAGTCGTCGTCGCTCGGTCTCCCGCGCCCGCAGGAACCCCGGGTAGCCGTCGCCGTACCGGCGGATGCCGCCGTCACTCACGTGCACGACCGCGGTCGCGAAGCGGTCGAGGAAGTCGCGGTCGTGGGTCACCACGACCAGGGCCCCGCGGTGCGCCGCGATCCGATCCTCGACCCAGGCGAGCGCGTGCTCGTCGAGATCGTTGGTCGGCTCGTCGAGCAGCAGCAGCTCGGCGCGGGAGGACAGTGCCACCGCGAGCGCGAGCCGGGCACGTTCCCCGCCGGACAGCGCGGCCACGGGACGCGTGCGGTCCAGGGTTCCGACGCCGAGCTGGTCGAGCGCGACGTCGATGCGGTGGTCGACGTCATAGCCGGCCCTGGTCTCGAAACGGTCCTGCAGGTCGGATACGGCTGCCAGGCGCCGCGCCTGCTCGGCGGGAAGGGCCGAGGCGAGCTGCTCGTAGGCCCGCGCGAGCTCGCGTTCCAGCGCGCGCAGGTCGCCCAGCAGGTCGTCGATCGCCGCGGAGACCGTCGCCCCTGGCGGGAACTCCGGATTCTGGAGGGCGTGGGCCACACCGCCCGGGAGGTGCAGCCGCGCCTCCCCGGCGGTCGGTGCGAGCGTTCCGGCGAGCATCTCGAGCAGCGTGGACTTGCCGGCGCCGTTGTCGCCGATGATCGCCAGACGATCCGCGGGACCGACGACGAGATCGATCCCGTCGAGCACCCGGTGCGCGGCGAAGCGCACGCCGGCCGCGCGCAGTTCGCACACGCGGTGCGGACGGATCGCCGGGACGGTGGAGGGAGAAGGGGAAGGGAGTACAGGGAACATGAGGGGTCCTCGCTGCGGTGCGGACGGCACCGCGGATACGCGTCGGACGACGCAGGGGAAACGGACCTCGATCGCGTCACAAGAGGACGCGTTCGCTCAGGACCCACCGCGGAGAAGACGTCTCGACGCAGTGTCCCGATCTAGCGAATCAGAGTACCCACGGAGAGAGACCGTAGCAGCCCCGGGCTCCCGACGCCAGGGTCGGCACGCGATCGCCCCCGCGCGTGGGGGCGCGGGGGCGATCGTGGCACGAGCTCAGCGCGGGTCGGCAAAGAAGGCCCGGAGGTCGGCGGCGAGCAGATCGGGGCGCTCCAGCGCGGCGAAGTGCCCGCCCTCGTCGAAACGGCTCCAGTGCACGATGTTGTCGTTGTCGCGCTCGGCGAAGACCCGGATGGTCTGGAAGTCGTCCGCGAACACCGCGACCCCGGTCCGCGCGTGGTTGACCTGCGGCTCGGCCTCGGCGCGTGCGTTCTCCAGGTAGCTGCGGCTCATGCCCGAGGCGGCGTTCGCGAACCAGTTCACGCTCACCTCCAGCAGGATGCTCTCCAGCGGCACGAGCGAGGTGCCGTTGCCGAAGGAGGTGAACAGCTCACTGTAGGCGAGGAGCCCGACCGGGGAATCGCTGAGGCCCACCGCGACGGTCTGCGGACGGGAGGCGTTCATCGCGTTGTAGCCGCCCACCGACTGGAACCACTGCATGTGCTCCAATCCCGCGTAGTCCTGCGGCTCGAGCTTCTCGAACTCCGCGGGGTCGCCCGAGGGGAACGAGAACAGCTGCAGCACGTGCAGCCCGAGGAAGCCCTCCGGCGCCAGCAGCCCGAGTTCGCGCGCGACCATCGCGCCGTTGTCGGAGCCGTGGATGCCGTAGCTGTCGTAGCCGAGGCCGCGCATGAGCCGGTCGTACGCGGCGGCGACCTTCGCCACCGTCCACCCGGCGGAGGCGAGCGGCTGCGAGAAACCGTAGCCGGGGGCCTCCGGGATCACGAGGTGGAACGCCTCCTCCGCGCGACCGCCGTGCGCCTCGGGGTCGGTGAGCCGGTCGATGAGGTCGAGGTAGTCGACGGAGGAACCGGGGTAGGTGTGTGCGAGCAGCAGCGGGGTCGCGTTCTCGTGCCGCGAGCGGATGTGGAGGAAGCGGATCGTCTGGCCGTCGATCTCGGTGGTGAACTGCGGGTGGGCGTTGAGCCGCTCCTGCGCGGCAGCCCAGTCGAACTCCTGCCACGCGGTCAGCGCCTCGCGCAGGAAGTGGTTCGGGGTGCCGGCGTCCCAGTCGTCGACGGGCGCGGTGCGGGGCAGGCGCGTGCGGGCGAGGCGGTCGCGGAGGTCGGCGACCTCGGCGTCGGAGACGTCGACGGAGAAGGGGCGGAAGGCGAGGGTCGTGGTGTTCATGTCTCCGACGATAGAAGCCCATTAGGCTGGATACGTTCCTAATGATTCGGCGACTTTCGGAGGCCTCATGGTGGACCCGACCGCACGGCTCCTGGCGCTGCTCGCCCTGCTGCAGACGGGTTCGGAGCGATCCGGCAGCGAGCTCGCGCAGCGGCTCGGCGTCTCACCCCGCACCGTGCGCCACGACGTCGAGCGCCTCCGCGAACTCGGATACCCGGTCGACGCCCGTCGCGGCTCCACCGGCGGTTACCGGCTCGGGGCGGGCGGCAAGCTCCCCCCGCTGCTGCTCGACGACGAGGAGGCGGTGGCGGTGACCGTCGGCCTGCGCGCCGCCGCCGGCATCGCGGGCATCGCCGACTCCGGTGCGAGAGCGCTCGCCAAGCTCGAACAGGTCCTCCCCTCGCACCTGCGCCCCACCGTCGACGCACTGCGCACGAGCGTCGACCGCGCGCCGGAGAACAACGACACCGACGCCCCAGACCCGGAGGTCGACGCTGCCGTGCTGCGGGCCGTCGCGGGAGCGATCCGCGACCAGGAGCGGCTGCGCTTCGACTACGACGGCCGCCCAATGCTGGTCGAGCCGTACCGCCTGCTCACCTGGGTGCGACGCTGGTACCTCGTGGCCCGCGACCCGCAGACGAGCGAATGGGGCACGTACCGCGTGGACTGGATGGAGCTGCGGATGCCGACGCGCCGCCGCTTCGACCCGCAGCCGTTGCCCGGGGGCGACTACACGGCGTTCGCCATGCGCACCATCGCCGTGAGCGGCTGGCAGGTGCACGCGCGACTGCGCATCGACGCGCCCGCCGAGGCCGTGCTCGACCGTATCCACGCCGCGGTCGGCGTGGTCGAGCCGGTCGACGAGGAACACTGCATCCTCGTCACCGGCGCCGACAGCCTCGACACGATCGCGGCCTACATCGGGATGCTGATGATGGACTTCACGGTCGAGTCGCCCCCCGAACTGCTGCCCCGACTCCAGCTGCTGTCGGAGCGGTATGCCAGGGCCGTCGCGGGCTCCTGACCCGGGACTCAGGCCCCGCGCAGGCGCTCCGCGAGGTACGCGTGCAGGCCGTCGATCGGCACCCGCTCCTGCGCCATCGTGTCGCGGTCGCGCACCGTGACAGCCCGGTCGTCGAGCGAGTCGAAGTCGACCGTCACGCAGAACGGGGTGCCGATCTCGTCCTGACGACGGTAGCGGCGACCGATCGCGCCGGCGTCGTCGAAGTCCACGGCCCACGAGCCGCGCAGGGTGTCGGCCACCTCGCGCGCGAGCGGCGACAGGTTCTCGTTGCGGCTGAGCGGCAGCACCGCGGCCTTGACGGGAGCCAGACGCGGGTCGAGCTTGAGCACCGTGCGGGTGTCGGTGCCGCCCTTGGCGTTGGGCACCTGCTCCTCCACATACGCGTCGACGAGGAACGCCATCATGGCTCGCGTGAGGCCGAACGACGGCTCGATCACGTATGGCGTGTAGCGCTCGCCCGTCGCCTGGTCGAAGTAGGTCAGGCTCTGGCCGGACGCCTCGCTGTGACTGGAGAGGTCGTAGTCGGTGCGGTTGGCGACGCCCATGAGCTCGCCCCACTCCTTGCCCGCGAAACCGAAGCGGTACTCCACGTCGATCGTGCCGGCGGAGTAGTGCGCGCGGTCCTCCTCGGGCACGTCGAACTGCCGCATGTTCTCCGGGTCGATGCCGAGGTCGATGAACCAGTTCCAGCACGCCTCGACCCAGTGGTCGAACCACTGCGGGGCCTCGGCGGGCGGCGTGAAGAACTCGATCTCCATCTGCTCGAACTCGCGCGTGCGGAAGATGAAGTTGCCGGGGGTGATCTCGTTGCGGAACGCCTTGCCGACCTGGCCGATGCCGAACGGCGGCTTCTTGCGGCTCGCGGTGAGCACGTTGGAGAAGTTGACGAAGATGCCCTGCGCGGTCTCGGGACGCAGGTAGTACAGGCCGGACTCGTCATCGACCACGCCGAGGTACGTCTTCACCAGACCGGAGAACGCCTTGGGCTCGGTGTACTGGCCCTTGGTGCCGCAGTTCGGGCACGGGATGTCGGCGAGACCGTTCTCGGCCTTGCGGCCCTTGCGCGCCTCGAAGTCCTCGATCAGGTTGTCGGCGCGGAAGCGCTTGTGGCACTGCAGGCACTCCACCAGCGGGTCGGTGAAGGTGGCGACGTGACCCGACGCCTCCCACACGCGCTTGGGCAGGATGATGCTGGAGTCGAGGCCGACCATGTCGCCACGGCCGCGCACGAACGTCTGCCACCACTGGCGACGGATGTTCTCCTTGAGCTCGGTGCCGAGGGGTCCGTAGTCCCAGGCCGACCGGGAACCGCCGTAGATCTCACCCGCCTGGAACACGAACCCGCGGTGGCGGGCGAGGGCGATGACCTTGTCAAGACGGGACTGTTCGGCCACGGTGGCTCCAATGGTCGGATGCGGAGAACGCCCGTGAGCACGGGCATCCCCATTCTATCGGTGGTCGCAGCGCGCCCCCTGGCCGCGGTCGCCGCCGGAGAGTACCGTCCCACGCATGAGCACCACCGAGCGACAGCCCGCTTCCCGCGACGAGGACACCCGCTTCTTCGGGCAGCCCTGGCCCCTCGTGCACGTCTTCGGCGTCGAGATGTGGGAGCGCTTCAGCTTCTACGGCATGCAGGGCATCCTGCTCATCTACCTCTACCACTCGGCCACGCAGGGCGGTCTCGGTCTGCCCGAGGCCACGGCCGGCGGGATCCTCGGCGCGTACGGCGGCTCGGTCTACCTCGCGACGATCCTCGGCGCCTGGCTCGCCGACCGGCTGTTCGGCTCGGAGCGCGTGCTGTTCGTGAGCGCGATGGTGATCGTCGCCGGGCACCTCGCGCTCGCCCTGCTGCCGGGCTTCGTGGGCGTCGGGGTCGGACTCGTGCTCGTGGCGCTCGGCTCCGGCGGCCTCAAGGCCAACGCGACCGCCGTCGTCGGCACCCTCTACACCCCGGACGACGTGCGCCGCGACGCCGGGTTCTCGCTGTTCTATCTGGGCATCAACCTCGGCGCCTTCCTCGGGCCGATCCTCACCGGTCTGCTCCAGTCCACGCTCGGGTTCCACTGGGGCTTCGGACTCGCCGCGCTCGGGATGACGCTCGGCCTCGTGCAGTACGCGTTCGGACGGCGCGGGCTCCCGGACACGGCGCGCGAGGTGCCCAACCCGCTGCCCCGCTCGCGCTACCCGCTGGTGGGGATCATCGCGGGCGGCGCCGTGCTCGTCATCGCCGTGTGCGTGCTCACCGGGCTGATCCACGCCGACAACCTCGCACTCATCGTGATCGTCGGCACGATCGTCGCGGCGATCGCCTACTTCGCGGTCATCCTGTCCAGCCACCGCATCGACGCCACCGAGCGCTCGCGCGTCTGGAGCTTCGTCCCGCTGTTCCTCACCAGCGTGGCGTTCTGGTCGCTGTACCAGCAGCAGTTCACCGTGCTGACCGTCTACTCCGACAAGCGCCTGGACCGGAACCTGTTCGGGTGGGAGATGCCGGTGTCGTGGGTGCAGTCCATCAACCCGGTGTTCATCATCATCCTGTCGGGCGTCTTCGCCGCGATCTGGACCAAGCTCGGCACCCGGCAGCCGTCGACGCCGGTGAAGTTCGGGCTCGCCGCCATCATCATGGGCGCGGCGTTCCTGCTGTTCCTGCCGTTCTCCGGGGGCGGCGAGAACTCCACGCCGCTGCTGGCGATCGTCGGCATCCTCTTCGTGTTCACGGTCGCCGAGCTGCTGCTGTCCCCCGTCGGGCTCTCCGCCTCGACCAAGCTCGCCCCCGCGGTGTTCCACACGCAGATGGTGGCGCTGTTCTTCCTGTCGGTGGCGCTGGGCACGGCGATCGCCGGGTGGCTCGTGCAGTTCTACGACCCCGAGAACGAGGTGCCGTTCTTCTCGATCCTCGGCGGGATCGCGATCCTCGTCGGCGTCGGGATGCTGCTGAGCGTGAAGCCGGTGCTGCGCCTCATGCGCGGCGTGCGCTGAGCCGCGCCGTCACCCGGCGAGGGGCTCAGGCGGTGAACAGGTAGCCGCGCCCCGACTCGAAACCGGCGATCCGCAGCCCGCTGCCGAGCAGACCCTCCATCTGCGCGCGCAGCCGCAGCCGCCACTCGTGCGCGGCCGCCGGGTCGGAGACCCGCATCGCCTCGATGTCGTCCGGGATCTCCAGGGTCTCCACGACGTCGCCGTCGGCCGGGGGCTTGGCGATGTCGGCCAGCGCCCACTCGACATCGAGCCGGTCGCTCTCATCGCCCGCGTCACCGCCGCCGAAGATGCCGTAGCGGTTCACGGAGTAGCCGGTGGCGCGGGCCCCGAGCACCGAGAAGAAGAAGTGCGCGTTGCGGGCCACGAGCGGGTCGAACACCCACGTGATGCGGCCGACGTCGCGTGAGAACGCCCACTGCCGCTGGTGCTCCTTCAGCTCGCGACCCCAGCCGCGGCCGCGGTACTCCGGCAGCAGCGCCGTGATGTGCGAGTGCATCGCCCGGCGGGCCGGTTCGCCGAAGAACGCGATGGACGCACCGACCATGCGCTCCTCATCGCCCTCGCCGTCGAAGAACCCGACGACGTAGTTGCCCGACTGCTGCAGGGCGCGGAGGGTGCCGGCATCGACCACGCGCTGCGGACCCCGGATGGAGTCGAGCAGGCCCTGCGCGTCGAGGATGAGTTCAACGGTGTCGAGGTCACGGATGGTACGCACGGCTCCAGTCTGCCCCTCCACGGCGGGTTCGCGGAAACCCGGGCGGGCCTCAGCGGTGCGGGAACGCCTCTCCCCCGCCCGCGGCGAGCGCATCGGCGACGATGCGGAGGTGCTCCGACGCCATCTCGGGCGGCAGCGGGGGCAGGATCTCGTCCCAGAACGCGAGCACCGCGCCGCGCCCCTGCATCATGCCGGCGGGGCGCCCCATCGCCCACATGTGGAAGTGCGCGGAACCATCGTTCCAGCGTCCGAAGTGACAGCGGGCGACCCCGGGGACGCTCTTCACCGCCTGCGACACCCGCTGCAGCAGCGGGCCCAGCGCCGCGAGAACGTCATGCGGGGCGTCCTCGAGCAGCCAGTGCTCGCGCGGGGCGACGCCGCCGATGAACGGCAGGCCGCCGACGTCCCAGCCGGCGCGCACCTGCCAGAGGTCGTCGTGCCAGATCGTGTGCGGGCTCGGACCGCAGTGCCCGCACTCGCGCGGGTCGAGCTCCCCCGCCCTCGGCTCCTCCGGCACCAGCATCGGCTCGAGCGGTCGCATCGTCACCGTCTCGAAGGCCCACGGCAGACCGTCGGCGATCGCCGAGGCGTCGAGCACCTCTCCGATCGGCAGTCGGCGGTGGAACGGGGAATCGGCCGGGTGCTGCGTGGGTGGGGCGTCGTCGCTCATCCGTTCATGCAACCACGGCGCGGTCCACCCGGTCACACGGCGCGCAGGGCGTCGCGGTCGAGCTGCGCGACCGCGGTCAGCCCGGCGAGGCCGAGGGTGATGTCGAGCTCGGCGAGCACGTTCCGCACCACCTCGCGCACCCCCTGCTCGCCCGCGATGCCGAGGCCGTACGCGTAGGGCCGGCCGAGCGCGACCACCGTGGCGCCGAGCGCGAGGGCGATCGCGACATCGGCGCCGCCGCGCACCCCGGAGTCGAACACGATCGGCACCCGCCCGGCCACCTGCTCCGCGATCGTCGGCAGCACGTCGAGGGTGGGCACGGACCGGTCGATCTGGCGTCCGCCGTGGTTGGAGATCCAGATGCCGTCCATGCCCGCGTCCAGCGCGCGCTGCGCATCGTCCGGGTGCACGATGCCCTTGAGGATGATCGGCAGCGTGGTCCACTCGCGCGCCTTCGCGAGGTCGTCCCACGTGAGCGCGGGGGTGGAGAACACGTCGAGGAACGTCTCGACGGCCGCCCGCGGCAACGGCGAGCGCAGGTTGTCGCGCAGGCGTCCGCCCTCGGTGAGGGCCGCGCCCTTCCTGGCGATGCTGAGCGCGGCGGCGACTGCTGTCGGGGTGACCTTCACCGCGGAGGCGTCGCTCTTCGGGGCGGCCGCCCGCTGTCGCACGAGCTCGCGGAACATGGGATCGCTGGTGTACTGCGCGATGCCCAGGCCCCGGGTGAACGGCAGGTAGGCGAGGTCGAGGTCCCGGGTGCGCCACCCCAGCAGGTGCGTGTCGAGCGTGACGACGATCGCCTCGCAGCCGGACGCCGCGGCGCGGGCGAGCAGGGAACGGTTCAGGTCGTCCGACGACGACCAGTACAGCTGGAACAGCCGCGCCCCGGACGGCGCCGCGGCCGCCACGTGCTCCATCGGGAGCGACGCCTGGTTCGACAGCGCGTACGGGACGCCGAGGGAGGCGGCGGCGCGGGCGACCGCACGGTCGGCGTCGGGGTGCGCGAGCTCCATGACCCCGAGCGGCGCGAGGATCAGCGGGCTCGTCCGTCGTGTCCCGAGGAACTCGACGCCGAGGTCGCGTTCGCTGACGTCGCGCAGCGGCCGCGGCCAGACCTGCCACCGATCGAACGCCGCCCGGTTCGCCGTCACCGTGTGCTCCGCTCCCGCACCCCCGGCGATGTACGCGAAGGCCTCGGCGCTCAGCGTCTTCCGCGCCGCCTCCTCCAGCGCGGCCGGAGCGACCGGGACGGCCGGTCGGCTGCCGCTGATCCCGGCGCGATAGATGTCGGACTGGGTACGCCGGGAGATGCCGCGGTGGGCGGCGGGATCGTCCGGAGCGACGCTGCTCGTGACCATGACCACATGCTAGCCACGGCCGAACGGCCCCGCACCGCGCACGGGCCGATAGCCTGGGCCGGTGGGTGCGAGCGACGACAGAGCCAGGAAGCGCCTCTCCCGCACCCCGCCCCGGTGGGCGATCATCGCGGTGCTGGCCTTCGCGGGCCTGTGTTCGTCGTTCATGTTCACGCTCGTCGTGCCGCTGCAGGCCGAGCTGCCGCAGCTGCTGAACGCCTCGCGCGAAGACACCACGTGGGTCGTCACGATCACGCTGCTCGTCGCCGCCGTCGCCACCCCGATCTCGGGCCGCCTCGGCGACATGTACGGCAAGCGCCGCGTGGTCATCGTGCTGCTCGCGATCCTGATCCTCGGCTCCGTGATCGCCGCCGTGTCCGGCTCGATCGTCGGCGTGATCATCGGCCGCGCCCTGCAGGGTGCCGTGACGGGCGTGGTGCCGCTGGGCATCGCGATCATGCGCGACGTGCTCCCGCCCGAGCGCCTGGGCACCGCGGTCGCCCTCATGAGCGCGACCATGGGCGTGGGCGGCGCGATCGGCATGCCCGTGGCTGCCCTGCTCGCCGAGAACGCCGACTGGCACATGCTCTTCTGGCTCGCCGCAGCGCTCGGCGTCGCCGGACTCGCGCTCGTGCTCGCGGTCGTGCCGGAAGACGTGCTCCGCTCCCCCGGTCGGCTCGACGTGCTCGGCGCCGTCGGCCTCGCGATCGGCCTCACCGGGCTGCTGCTCTTCGTGTCGCGCGGCGCCGAGTGGGGCTGGACGTCGCCCGTGACCCTCGCGTGCGTGATCGGCGGCGTCGCCGTGCTGCTGGTGTGGGGCTGGTACCAGCTCAGGACGAGGGATCCGCTGCTCGACCTGCGCGTGGCCGCGCGGCCCGCCGTGCTGTTCACCAACATCGCCGCGATCGGGATGGGCTTCGCCCTGTTCGCGTCGAACGTCACGTTCCCGCAGATGCTGGAGATGCCGGTGGTCGGCGGCGGCTTCGGGCTCGACATGGTCGCGGCCTCGCTCGTGATCATGCCGGCCGGCCTGGTGATGATGGTGATCTCCCCGCTGTCCGGCTGGCTGGAGCGCACCGTCGGACCGCGCCCCCTCTTCACCGTGGGCGCGATCGCGATCGTGCTCGCCTACGTGTTCGTGCTGCTGTGGTCCACGGCCGTGTGGCACGTGTTCGTCGCGAACATCTTCATCGGCATCGGCATCGGGTTCACGTTCGCCGCGATGCCGATGATCATCATGCGCTCGGTGCCGGCGAACGAGACCGGCGCCTCGAACGGGCTCAACGCGCTGTTCCGCTCGGTGGGCACCTCGACCGCCTCGGCCGTGATGGGCGGCGTCCTCGCCGCCATGAGCATCGACGTCGACGGGGTGGCCGTCCCTACGCGCAGCGCGTTCGAGGTGTGCTTCTGGCTCGCGATCGCGGCCGGGGTGCTCGCGGTCGTGCTGTCGCTGTTCATCCCGCGGCGCCGCGCCGCCGAGCAGCATCCGTCGCTGCCCGAGTGACGCCCTCGGCGCGACGCGTCAGTGGGTGTACTCCATGAGCTCGACGCCCAGCCCACGGAACGCGTCGTGCGCGAGCCTCTCCAGTCTGTGCGCTGCGGGCGGGCCGGATCAATGGCGAATGCGACCCGATTGAGACCAGAGGACGTAGGTCACAACCCAGAATCCGGCATCGATTGCGAGCACGGACAGCAACTCGATCGATGCAGCCCAGAGCCCTACCGCAACGAAGAATCCCTGAAGGACGACGATCGGTGCGATGACAAGTGTCGCGAACAGCGCCGGCCTCATTCGTCTCCGTTTCATCGCTGGCAACTGAATCCAGTCGGCCCGACCAGCGGATAGATCCTCATCTGTCGGTTGTACGGGCATACCCCATTGGCGACGATGATTCCCACGATCATTGCGATCACAGCGGCACCGACGCCGCAACCGACACCGGCGGTGGTCGGCGCGAGCAGCGCACAGATCGCTGCGACCAACGCACCAGATGCGCCGGTCACCATTGCCTGTTGCTCGGCATTCGTGAGCTGAATGTACGGCCAGGGGTCAGCACCGCCAACCACCGCCGCCTCATGAGGCCGCGGACCGCACTTCCCGCGGCCAGAGCCGTCGGAAAGACGATGGTCATCCCGGGCGCGAGCTCATAGGTGGAGACGACGCCATTGCGATCGATCTCCACCGACGAGGGTGCGTTCGTTTCTCGGAGTCCGTCGCGCAACTCTGCAAATGCCTCACTCAGTTCGGCGGGGCTTGCGCCAGCCTCTCCCAGAGACACAACCGCGAGGAACGCCTGCCCTTCGTCGCTGTTCAAGACCTCGCTCGGCACTGCAGCGAGATCAAACCGGTGCGCGTCGTGGTCGTAGGCGGCCACGAGTTGATTGATCCGCGATACAAGCGCATTGATCGATGCGTCCCCGCCCACCGCTCCTGCGGGAGGGGCACCTGCGACGCTACCGCTCGTTTTCGGCGTCGCCGCCACGTCTTCTCGCGCGCTGGCGGGCGACACCGTCGCGAGTGCCGTGCAAAGTACGACGGCAGCGCCGAGGAACATCTGCAAACCCCGCCTCATTGGTCGACCTTCCCGCTCGATCCCGGGACCCCGAAATCCGTTGAGCGCATGCTGATCTCCTTGAACTCTTCGGGCGTACCCGCATCGAGTTTGGACGAAGGGTGAGCGCAGTGGACCTGTAGAGTGTTACACGTCATGCGTCACATGTCTGTCTACCTTTCGGAGGACATGAGTGGCTGGTTCGTCGAGAGCTGCCCTGCCGGTCGCCTCAGTGGGTGTACTCCATGAGCTCGACGCCCAGCACGCGGAACGCGTCGTGCGCACGCAGGCGGTGCGTGATCGACAGGTCGTCGAAGCACACGATGAGCGCGTAGCCGACGCCCGCGCGCGGTCCCGCCAGCACGCCCGCCTCGGCGCGGACACCGCGGTCGCGGCCGGTCTTGTTCACGAACAGCAGCCCGTGCGCGTCGTGGTCGTGCGCGAACGGGTCGAGCCCGGTCGCCGAGGCCACCAGACTCAGGTCCTGGTTGAGGCTCAGCCACTCGGCCACCTGCGCGCTCACCGCGGCATCGACCACCTGGGAGTTGACGAGCGCGGAGAACAGCCCGGCGAACTCGCGCGCCGACCCCACCGCCACCTGCGGCGCGTCGTCGGGGCCCCGGCGGTCGCGGAACCGGTCGAGCAGCGCGGTGCGGCGCAGGCCGAGCCCCTCGATGCGCTCGCGCACCCGGTCGTGCCCGACCTTCTCCAACAGGATGTTGACCGCGATGGGGTCGCCCGCGGTCGCGGCCAGCACCGCCAGATCCTCCAAGGGCAGCGCGGGAGCCCGCAGGTGCCGCCACAACCCGGACGACTCGACCGCGTCGACGCTCGCGCGCTCCACGATCTCGAGCGGGTCGAGCGCTCCGGACTCGAACGCCGCCGCGACCTCGATCAGCAGCGGGACGACCCCGAGCCCGCCGACGGGCATCGTGACGTGGTCGTCGCCCGCCAGGACATGCACGTGCGAGTCGAGGTCGACCACGTGCACCGACACCTGAGCGCCCGCATCGACCAGGCCCTCGAGAGCCTTGAGCGTGGCCGTGAACGATCGGCGGCCGAGGGCGGCCCGACGGGGCAGACGACGGCTCGTGCGCTGCTGCGAACGGCGCCCGCTCGATGACGCGGACGCGCCTCCCATCGACTCGGGGACCGGGGAGTTCCGGAACCCGTCGCCAGGCTCGAGTGCGGCCACGCGTGATCCTTCGGGAGGGGGCTGATCGGCATGCCAAGGGAGTCGCTCCCCAGCGGCAGGGCTATCGTAACCCCACCGCCGGGGGACACCTCACAGCCTGAGGAGAATGGTCACCAGATGGTCACCCGCGACGCCTCGGGCAGCCACAGGGCATCGTCCGGCGTCACGTCGAAGGCCTCGTAGAACGCGTCGATGTTGCGCACGATCTGGTTGCAGCGGAACTCGTTGGGCGAGTGCGGGTCGATCGTGAGCAGCCGCAGCGTCTCCGCCTCCCGGCTCTTCTGCTGCCAGACCTGCGCCCACGACAGCAGCAGCCGCTGCACGCCCGTGTAGCCGTCGATGACCGGCGCCTCCTGCCCACCCAGCGACAGCTCGTACGCCTGGAGCGCGATGCCGAGACCGCCGAGGTCGCCGATGTTCTCGCCGATCGTGAGGGCGCCGTTCACGTGATGCTCCGCGTCCAGCCCCTCCGGGACGAGCTCGTCGTACTGGGCGATCAGCGCCTTGGTGCGCTCCTCGAACGCGGCGCGGTCGGCGTCGGTCCACCAGTCCTGCAGACGTCCGTCGCCGTCGTAGCGGCTGCCCTGGTCGTCGAAGCCGTGACCGATCTCGTGTCCGATGACCGCGCCGATGCCGCCGTAGTTCGCCGCCGCGTCGCGACCCGCGTCGAAGAACGGATACTGCAGGATCGCGGCGGGGAAGACGATCTCGTTCATCGACGGGTTGTAGTACGCGTTGACCATCTGCGGCGGCATGTGCCACTCGGTGCGGTCGATGGGCCTGCCGACCTTGTCGATGTTGCGGTCGTGCTCGAAGGTCGCCGCGCGACGCACGTTGCCGAGCAGATCCTCGCGGTCGATCACGAGGCTGGAGTAGTCGCGCCACACCTCGGGGTGGCCGATCTTGGGCGTGAACGCGTCGAGCTTGGCGAGCGCACGCTGCCGGGTCTCCGCCGTCATCCACTCCAGCGTCTCGATGCTCTGCCGGTACGCCTCGATGAGGTTGCCGACGAGCTCGTCCATCGCGGCCTTCGCCGTCGGCGGGTAGTGCCGCTCGACGTACACCTTGCCGATCGCCTCGCCGAGCGCGCCCTCGGTGACCGAGACGCCGCGCTTCCAGCGCTCCCGGATCGTGGGGACGCCGGTGAGCTCGGTGCCGTAGAACGAGAAGTTCTCCAGCACCAGGTCGTCGGTCAGGTAGGGCGCGGCGGCGTGCACGACCTTGGCGCGCAGCCAGGCCTTCCAGTCGTCGAGGCGCTCGGCGGTGAGCAGCGCACCCAGCCCCTCGAAGAAGCTGGGCTGCGACACGACCACCTCGTCGAACGCGGAGGGGTTCGACGGCGTGACGGCCTCGCGCCACGGTGCGAGGTCGACGCCCGCGAGCTCCTGCAGCTCGTCCCAGGTCTTGAGGTTGTAGGTGGCGACCGCGTCGCGGCTGCGCACGTTGTCCCAGTGGTGGCCCGCGAGCTCGGTCTCCAGGGCGATGGAGCGTTCGGCCTGGTCCGCGGCGTCGGCGATGCCCGCCAGGGACAGCAGGCGCTCGAGGTGGGCGCGGTACGCGGCGCGCGTGTCGGCGAACGTGTCGAGGCGGAAGTAGCTCTCGTCCGGCAGCGACAGCCCGGCCTGCACGAGCACCGGGATGTAGCGCTCCGGGTCTCCCGGGTCGCCGTCGACGTAGAGGCCGATCACCGCGGCGCGCCCGTCACGGTCGTACGCCCCCACGGTGCGCAGGAAGCCGGGGATGTCGGCGATCGCGTCGATCTCGGCGAGGGTCTCCGCGAGCGGCGCGACCCCGGCGGCCGCGATGCGGTCGGTGTCCATGAAGCTCGCGAACAGGTCGCCGATCTTGCGGGCGAGCGTGCCCTCCTCGGCGTCCTGCGACTCCTCGATGATCGTGCGGACGTCTTTCTCCGCCTGCTCGGCCAGCAGGTGGAAGGAGCCCCAGCGCGCCTTGTCGCCGGGGATCTCGGTGCGGGAGATCCAGGCGCCGTTCACGTGACGGTACAGGTCGTCCTGCGGGCGGATGTCGGGGCTGAACTCGTCGAGGGCGAGGCCCACGGGAAGCGCGTCGGTCATGCGCTCCAGCCTATGACGGGGGTCCCCCACGGTGTCGAGGGCGGACACGCCCCGACACGGATCAGCGCGGCCGTCGCCCGAACAGCCGGCGACGCGGACGCGCGGGGGCGGCCTCTGCCGACGATGCGATCCCGCGGGCGGAGCGGCGCTCGCGCCACGCGGCGACCTCGGCCTCCACGTCCCGCGGCGCCGTGACCACGGGCGGGCCGCCCTGCAGCTGCCGCCTGGCCTCGATCACGCGGCGGTTGAAGTCCTCGAGCACCGCCCGCACGTCGGACTCTCGTCCGAGGAGGTCGAGCTGTCCGTCGAGCTCGCGGTCCTCCGTGCGCAGCAGCAGCGCGGGCGGCCCGAGCCCGGTGAGGTTCTCGGTCTCGATCTTGCGCCGGATCCACCAGTCAGGGTCGTGGTGGGTGCCGAGCCCCTCGATGGGCTTGCCGGCACCGGGGAGGTCGTCGAAGTCGCCGCGGCGGATCGCCACCTGGATCGCGCTCTCGATGAACGCCGCCCGATCCACGGCCGCCGCCGCACCAGGCGTCGAGGAGACGGTCGTCTCGTCGTCGGCACCGTCGCCCTGCGACCGGCGGCGCGCGAGGTACCGCGCCGCCTCGTCTCGGGGATCGGACATGATGCACCTCCGCCGCATCCTGCTCTCCTCCAGCCTACGTGCGGTCCGGGGGCACGGCACGGGTGTCGGCGCGAGGTCATAGGCTCGGAGGATGGCCGCGCGCACCTCCCTCAACCGAGAGATCCTGCGACTGGCGGTTCCGGCACTCGGTGCGCTGATCGCCGAGCCGGCGTTCCTCATCGTCGACGCCGCGCTCGTCGGCCACCTCGGCACCACGCCGCTCGCGGGGCTCGGCATCGCCGGCGCCGTGCTGCAGACCATCGTGGGCCTGATGGTGTTCCTCGCGTACTCGACCACCCCGGCGGTCGCGCGGCGCTTCGGCGCGGGGCAGCCGGGCGAGGCCGTGTCGGTCGGGATCAACGGCATGTGGCTGGCCCTGGGCCTCGGGGCCGTGCTGGCCGTGATCGGTGCGGTGTCGTCACCGTGGCTCGTGTCGCTGTTCGGCGCGAGCGAGGCCGTGGCCGCCCAGGCCGACGAGTACCTGGTGATCTCGATGTGGGGGCTGCCGGCGATGCTCATCGTCTTCGCGGCGACCGGGCTGCTGCGCGGCATGCAGGACACGATGACCCCGCTCTGGATCGCCGGCCTCGGCTTCGGTGCCAACGCGCTGCTCAACTGGCTCTTCATCTACGGCTTCGGCTGGGGCATCGCCGGATCCGCGGCCGGCACGGTCGCCGCGCAGTGGGGCATGGTCGCCGCGTACGTGCTGGTGGTGCAGCGGCTCGCCTCCCGCCACAGCGCCTCGCTCCGGGCGCAGCGCGACGGCCTGCGCAACACCGCCACCTCGGGCGGATGGCTGTTCCTGCGCACGGTCAGCCTCCGCGTGGCGCTGCTGGCGACTGTGGCGGTCGCGACCGGGGTCGGCACCGACGAGCTCGCCGGGTGGCAGATCGTGTTCACCATCTTCTCCGCGGCCGCCTTCGCCCTCGACGCCCTGGCCATCGCCGCGCAGGCGCTGATCGGCAAGGAGCTGGGCGCCGGAGACGAGCAGCAGGTGCAGCGCGTCCTCGGCCGGACGGTCGCCTGGGGCGCGTGGTTCGGCGTGGCGGTCGGCGCTGTCATCGCCGCACTGTCGGGCGTGCTCGGGATCGTGTTCACGGGCGACCCGCACGTCGCGGCACTCGTGCAGCCGGCGCTGCTGGTGCTCGCGGTCGCCCAGCCGATCGCCGGTGTCGTGTTCGTGCTCGACGGTGTGCTGATGGGCGCGAACGATGCGCGCTACCTCGCGATCGCGGGCGGCCTGAACCTGGTGCCGTTCCTGCCCGCGCTGTGGATCATCGCGGCGACGGGAGTGGACGGCGCGGCGGGCCTGATCTGGCTCGCGGTGGCCTTCTTCGGCGTATACCTGCTCGCGCGGCTCGGCACGCTCGGCTGGCGGGTGCGGTCGGGACGCTGGCTCTCCGCCGCCGCCTGACCGTCGCGGCGCGGCGGGCCGAACACGCGCGCCTCAGTCCGCGGCGTGGCGGCGACACCACTCGTACATGATCACGGCGGCCGCGGCGCTGGCGTTGATGGAGCGGGTCGAGCCGTACTGCGTGATCTCCACGTGCGCGGAGGCCGCGGCGAGCGCCTCGTCCGAGAGCCCCGGACCCTCCTGCCCGAACAGCAGCACGCACGCACGCGGCAGGTCCGCCCGGTCGACGGGGACGGCGCCCTCGACGTTGTCGACCGCGATCACGGGCAGCCCCTCCGCCGCGGCCCAGGCGGCGAACGACGCCACGTCCTCGTGATGCACGACGTGCTGGTAGCGGTCGGTGACCATGGCGCCGCGCTTGTTCCAGCGGCGGCGCCCGATGATGTGCACGGTGTCGGCGAGGAACGCGTTGGCGCTGCGCACGATCGAACCGATGTTCATGTCGTGCTGCCAGTTCTCGATCGCGACGTGGAACGGGTGCCGCCGCGTGTCCAGGTCGGCCACGATCCGCTCCATCCGCCAATAGCGGTAGCGGTCGATCACGTTGCGGGTGTCGCCGTTGGCGAGCAGCTCCGGGTCGTACTGCTCCCCCTCGGGCCAGGCGTCCCGTCCTCCCGGCCACGGGCCGACGCCGTAGCCGGGCTGGGCGAGGGACCCGCCCGCGCCGTCCGGGACCGGGGCCGCGGAGTCGTCCGTCGCCGGGCTCTCGGGCGTGCGTGCATCCATCCCGCCAGGCTATCGCCGCCCCACTGCCGCCTGTCTCGGCGGAGCGATCGTCGTCACCGAGGTGGCCCAGATCCGGATATTTAGGCAAGCCGAAAAATACGCTACGGTTTCGGTGTGCCGAAAAATCTCGTCGCCCCCGTGACACCGTCCGCCGCCACCGCCCCGCGCAGCCTGTGGCTGCTCGGCCCCGCCCTCGTGGCCGGTGTCGCATATCTCGACCCGGGCAACGTCGCCAGCAACATGACCGCCGGCGCGCAGTACGGCTACCTCCTGGTGTGGGTGGTCATCGCGGGAAACGTCATGGCCTGGCTCATCCAGTACCTCTCCGCCAAGCTCGGCGTGGTCACGGGGCAGAGCCTGCCGGAGGTGCTCGGTGCACGCCTGAAGCGCCCATGGGCGCGACGCGCGTACTGGCTCCAGGCCGAACTGGTGGCCATGGCGACCGACCTCGCCGAGGTGATCGGCGGCGCCGTCGCGCTGTACCTGCTGTTCGACGTGCCGCTGCTCCTCGGCGGCCTGCTCACCGGGGCCGTGTCGATGATCCTGCTCACCGTGCAGAGCCGCCGCGGCGCCCGCCCCTTCGAGTTCGTGATCATCGGACTGATGCTCGTCATCACGGTCGGCTTCCTGGCCGGCCTGTTCCTCGCCCCGCCCGACCCCGCGGGTGTCGTCGGCGGACTCGTGCCCCGCTTCGAGGGCACCGGGTCGGTGCTGCTCGCGGCCTCCATCCTCGGCGCCACGATCATGCCGCACGCGATCTATGCGCACTCCTCGCTCGCCCGCGACCGCTTCGGGAGCGCGGGTCTGCCCCACGAGGAGGCCACGCGGACCGAGGCCTCCCGGATCCGCCGCCTGCTCACCGCCACGCGCTGGGACGTGTCGATCGCGATGGTCATCGCGGGGTCGGTCAACCTCGGCATCCTCCTGCTGGCCGCGGCGAACCTCGCCGGGGTCGAGGGCACCGACTCCCTGGAGGGCGCGCACGCCGCCCTGGCCGCCGGTCTCGGTCCCGTCGTCGCCACGTTCTTCGCGGTGGGGCTGCTCGCCTCCGGCCTGGCGTCCACCTCGGTCGGCGCCTACGCGGGCGCCGAGATCATGCACGGGCTGCTGCACGTGCGCATCCCGCTGCTCGCACGGCGGCTGGTGACCCTGATCCCCGCCCTCGCGATCCTCGGACTCGGCGTCGACCCCACCCTCGCGCTCGTGCTGAGCCAGGTCGTGCTGTCGTTCGGCATTCCGTTCGCGCTCATCCCGCTGGTGGCGCTGACCGCGCAGCGGCGCACGCTCGGGGTGTGGGCCAACCGCGCGTGGACCACCATCGCCGGGGTCGTCGCCTCGGTGCTGCTCATCGCCCTCAACGCCGCGCTGCTCTGGCTGGTCCTGACGGGGGCATGAGCCCGGATAGGCTCAACACCATGCCCGCCGAGAACGCCCGCCGCACCGTCCGCATCCTCACCTGGATCGGAATCGCGACCGGGGTGATCGGGGCCGTGCTGATCGCGTTCCCGAAGGTCGTCGGCCCCCTCGGACCGTGGCTGCAGCTCGCCCTCGGCATCGCCACGCTCGTGCTCGCCTTCCGCGCGCGCAAGGTCGGGATCGCCGAGGTGGAGGGCTTCGACGGGCGCCTGTCGCTCGCCGCCGCCCTCCTCGGCTTCCTCGTGGTGTTCTTCGCGGGGCAGGTGGCATTCGGCCTGCTGGTCGCGGTCGCGAATCCGTGACTCAGGCCGCGACGAACCCCGTCACCAGATAGAGCACGAGCGAGAGCCCTGCCGCGATCCCCGCGTAGGGCAGGATCGCCAGCATGAGGTTGATCGGCTTGATGCCGATCGAACGCGAGGCCAGGATGATGCCGTCGCCGTACAGGCACGTGGTACTGCCGAGCGCGGCGCCCGAGAACACCGCGGCACCGGCCAGGATCGGGTCGGCACCGAGAGCGAGCGCCAGCGGCAGCACGACCGGGGTGATGACCGCCGCGAGGTCCCAGAACGACCCGGTCGCGTAGGCGTAGACGCCGCACACGGCGAACACGATCGCCGGCAGCAGAGCGGGGGTGAGCACGGGCTCGGTCACCTGGATCACGAACTCGGCGAGCTGCAGGGCGATGTTCATCTCCTGCACCATGAACGCGAGCACGGTGAGCACCATCACGAAGAGCATGCTCTCGATGCCCTCGAGCGCCGCGTCCAGCACGCCGCGCACCGAGAGCCGACGCTGCACGAGCACCAGCACGACCGTGACTGCGAGGGCCGCCGCGGTACCGGCGACCACGTTGGCGTCCGTCGCGATCGTGACGCCGACCAGCACGGCCATCGCGATCAGGAAAGACCACGGCTGCGGCTTGCGCGCGGTGTCCGTGGTCGTCTCGAGCGCCACGGCGACGCGCTGCGCGGTCGAACCGTCCGCGTCGTCCGCGCGGAGCTCGGAGAGCAGCGCCGCGCCCTCGGCCCGGCGTTCGGCGTCTGTCGTGCCGAGCGGGAAGACGTCGCCGTCGCGCTCGGCGCGCAGCGCGTCCTTCTTGATCAGGCCGAGCTTCGGCAGCCAGCCGATGCTCATCAGCAGCGCCACCGCGATGGCCGCCCAGCCGAAGAAGATGAACGGGATGGACTGCAGGTAGGCCCCGAAGCCGCTGCCGCCGACGGTGACCCCCTGCGCCTCGAACAGGCCCGAGAAGAACAGTGCCCACGTCGACACGGGGACGAGCACGGCGATCGGGGCAGCGGTCATCTTCATGATCGCGCCGAGCTGGGTGCGGGGAACCCGGTAGCGGTCGGTCACCTGCTTCATCGACGTGCCGGTGGTGAGCACGTTGAGGTAGTCGTCGACGAACAGCACGATCGAGAGCAGGAACGTGAGCAGGGTCGACTTGCGCCGCGAGGTCACGAACCGCTCGACCCAGCGGGCGAAGTCGGTGACGATGCCCGACTTCTCGAACAGCATCATCAGGATGCCGAACAGGGCGACGATCAGCAGCAGCCACTGCGCCGTCTCGTTCGACAGGGCCTTGCCGGTGTACTCGACCCAGACGTCGAAGCCGCCCCAGCCGCCGAGGATCAGAGCTCCGGCGACGGTGCCGCAGAGGAGCGCGAAGAGGGTGCGGCGGGTGGCGACGGCGACCACGAGGATCACCGCGATGGGCAGGAGCGCGAGGGCGCCGAATTCGGGCATGGGGTTCACCTCGGTGTGAAAGGAAAGGGAGGGGGTGGTCGAGCCGGGGGTCAGGGCTCGACGCCGCCGACGACCGTCCGCTGTACGGGCAGGTCGGGGAGGTCGTCGGGTGCGACGTGCAGCGGGTTCTCCGCCCACACGGCGTAGTCGGCGCGGTAGCCGGGGGCGATGCGACCGAGGTCGCCGTCGCCCTGCGCCCGCGCAGCGCCCACGGTGTAGCCGTGCAGCGCCTGGAAGGGGGTGAGCACCTGGTGGGGCTCGAACACCGGGGCGTCGCGGTCGCCGGGGCGGCGGCGCAGCATGGCCCACGCGAGGCCGATCCGGGCGTCGTTCTGCGCGATCGGCCAGTCCGACCCGAGGGCGACCGGGGCACCCGCATCCCAGTAGTCGCGCACGCGCCAGGCCCGGGCGGCCCGGGCGGGGCCGAGGCGCCGCGACCAGTCGTCGGAGGCGTCGGCCTTGCGCCACTGCAGGTGCAGCGGCTGCATCGATGCGGTGATGCCGGCGGCGGCGATGCGGGCGACGTCGCGGTCGGTCGTGGTCTCCAGGTGCTCGATGCGGTGCGGGGCTCCGGTGGCGCAGCGCGCGCCCGCGGCGAGGTAGGCGTCGACGACCTCGCCGACCGCGCGGTCGCCGATCGCGTGGGTCGCGACCTGGAAGCCGGCGTCGGCGTAGCGCCGCACGGTGCGGGCGTAGGCGGCGGCGTCCTTCCAGAAGGGCTCCGTGCCGCCGCCGGCCGTATCGGGCTCGTACAGCCACGCGGTGCCCGTCTCGACGACCCCGTCGGCGTACAGCTTCACGACGCCGCCGCGCCACCGCTCGCCGCGGCGGTCGCGCATCCGCAGGTTCTCCGCCGTGCGGTCGGCGTCGAACCCGGGCTCGTGGTCGATCGCGGACACGATGCGGAGGGGCAGACCCGGGCCGTGCTCGAGACCGTCGAGCAGGTCGAGCGTGGCGAAGCCGCCGTCCATGATGGTGCCGCCCGTGAGGCCGGAGTCCCGCAGTCCGCGCAGCAGCTCGTGGCCCGCCGCGAGGGTCTGCGTGCGGTCGAGGGCGGGGGCGGCGAGGCGCACGGGCTCGTACGCCGCGAGCTCGCGCAGCTCCCCGGTCGGCCGCCCGTCGCCGTCGACGACGATGCACGAGGAGTCGTCGGTCTCGCGGGGCCCGGTGATGCCGGCGCGGCGGAGACCCTCGTGACTGGCGAGCGCGGTGTGCCCGTCGAACACGATGAACAGGGCGGGGAGCCCGCGCACGGCGTCGTCGATCGCATCGGCGGTCATGGGGAGCTCGTGGAAGACGTCGTAGTCGAGGTTCCAGCCGCGCACCCAGGGGTCGCGGTCGTCGCGCAGCGCGCGGTCGGCCTCGGCGCGCAGGGCCGCCAGGAAGCCGGTGCCGGTGGTGATGCCGCCGAGGTCGACCCCGGCGGTGAGCTCGAGCCCCTGCAGCGGGTGGAGGTGGGCGTCGATGAGCCCCGGGGTGACCGCGGCTCCCGCGAGGTCGTGGACGACGGTGCGCGGGCCGCGCAGTTCCCGCACGAGCGCGTCGTCGCCCACCGCGAGGAAGCGGCCGTCGCGCACGGCGAACGCCGAGGCCTCCGGGCGGCGGGGGTCCATGGTCACGACGCGCGCGCCGGTGACGATAGTGTCGGCGTCGAAACCCGTCATGGCGTTCTTCCTCGAGCGAATTGAAAGAGTTTCAATAAAGTAGCAGACACCGAGCAGGAGTGAGCCACGATGACGACATCCCCGCGCAGCGTGGGCCGCCCGTCGACCAGGGTGCTCACCGAGGAGCGGATCCTCACGGCGGCGTTCCGGCTCAGCGCCGAGCGCACACCACGGCAGTTCACGATGACGGCGCTCGCGGAGTCCCTGGGCGTGCGCACCTCGGCGCTCTACCACCACTTCGAGAGCCGCGACGCCGTGATCCGGGCGATGCGCGGGCGGATCAGCCGCGACCTCGCCACCCCCGAGCCCGGGGCCCTGCCACTGGAGGACGCGCTCCTCGCCTGGGCGCACAGCTACCGCGACGCCACGATCGCCGCACCCCAGGCGATGGTCATGCTCGCCACCTCCCCCATCGACGCCGACGAGGGCTCGTTCGCCGACTACGAGCAGATCGCCCGCCTGCTCGCCGACGACGGCTGGCCCACCGACACCATCGTCGACGCGATCGTCGCCCTGGAGTCCTTCATCATCGGATCCGCCCTCGACGCCCTCGCCCCGGCGGACAACATGTCGCCCGGCGACCTCGCCCCCGCCTACCCGACCTTCGCCGAGGCCGAGCGCGCTCGCGCCCGCCTCAGCTCCGACCCCGCCCGCCGCACGTTCGAGATCGGCGTGCGCGCCCTCATCCACGGCCTCACCGCGTGGGCGCGCGCCGAAAGAGCCTCCGACGCCACCGCGTAGGCTGGACGGGTGGCCTCCCCCGCAGCTGACGACTACCTCAAGACCGTCTACGCCCACACCGAATGGCAGGACGCCCCGATCACCCCGTCGGTGCTGGCGGCCAAGCTCGGCATCGCCCCGTCGTCGGTCACCGAGATGGTGAAGAAGCTCGCCGCCGCGGGGCTCGTGTCGCACGTGCCCTACGGTGCCGTGCGGCTGACCGAAGCCGGGACGACCAGGGCCCTCGCGATGGTGCGGCGCCACCGCCTCATCGAGACCTGGCTCGTGCAGGAGTTCGGCTACGGGTGGGACGAGGTGCACGACGAGGCCGAGGTGCTGGAGCACACCATCAGCGAGCGGCTGCTCGAGGGCATCGACGCCCGCCTGGGCCGCCCGCGCTTCGACCCGCACGGCGACGCGATCCCCGACGCCGACGGGCACATCGAGCGGGAGCCGTTCGTGCTGCTCGCCGACGCCGCGGAGGGGCACAGCGGTCGCGTGCTGCGGGTCGACGACCGCGACTCCGACCTGCTGCGGGCCCTGGAGGCCGAGGGGCTCACGGTCGGCAGCACCGTCGAGGTCCTCGCCGACGGCGTGCGCCTGGACGGCGTCGAGCGAGCCCTTCCCGACGGAAGCGCCGGCGTCGTGTGGATCACCGCCTGAGACCTGCCGGAAACACGCGGCCTCTAGGCTGAGCACATGGCACACCGTGACGACATCGAATGCTGGCTCACCGACATGGACGGCGTGCTCGTCCATGAGAACGACGCCATCCCCGGGGCCTCCGAACTGCTCGCCGGGTGGGAGCGCAACGACATCCCCTACCTGGTGCTGACGAACAACTCGATCTTCACCGCCCGCGACCTCTCCGCGCGCCTGCGGCAGAGCGGCCTGGTCGTGCCGGAGGAGCGCATCTGGACCTCGGCGCTCGCGACGGCCGACTTCCTGGCCCAGCAGCTGCCCGGCGGCTCCGCCTTCGTGATCGGCGAGGCCGGCATCCTCACGGCCCTGCACGAGGCGGGCTTCATCATGACCGAGACGAACCCCGACTTCGTGGTAGTCGGCGAGACCCGCAACTACTCGTTCGAGGCGATCACCAAGGCCATCCGTCACATCATCAACGGCTCGCGGTTCATCGTCACCAACCCCGACGCGACGGGCCCGAGCGTCGACGGCGTGCTGCCGGCCACCGGCGCGATCGCCGCGCTCATCACGAAGGCGACCGGCAAGGAGCCCTACGTGGTCGGCAAGCCCAACCCGATGATGTTCCGCTCGGCGCTGAACAAGATCGGTGCGCACTCCAAGAAGACGGGCATGATCGGCGACCGCATGGACACCGACATCGTCGCCGGCATCGAGGCGGGCCTGCACACCGTGCTCGTGATGACCGGCATCAGCGACCGGCGCAGCATCGAGCAGTACCCGTTCCGTCCCGACGAGATCGTCGACTCCGTCGCCGACCTGCTGCCGACCATCACCGCATCGATCCCCACGCTGGACGAGGACTGACGTGGGCGCCCTCGACGACGGCGAGCGGATCGCGGCGGCCGACGCCGCGGCCTGGCGCGCCTGGCTCGAGGAGCACCACGAGCGCACCGCGGGCGTGTGGCTGCTGAGCGTGCGCGGCCGCTCCGCCGTCGGCGTCGGCTATGAGGACGCGGTGCGGCAGGCGCTGTGCTTCGGGTGGATCGACGGCCCGGTGCGCAGCTTCGACGAGGAGACGAACGGCCAGTGGTTCTCGCCGCGGCGGCCCGGCAGCGGGTGGGCGGCGACGAACAAGGCGCGCATCGCCGAGCTGGAGGCCGCCGGGCTGCTGGCCCCCGCGGGCGTCCGGGTGCTGGAGGTCGCGAAGGCCAACGGCTCGTGGACCCTGCTCGACGGACCGGAGGCGGGCATCGAGCCGCCCGAGCTCACGGCCGCACTCGACGCGGACCCCGCCGCCCGTGAGAACTGGGACGCGTTCCCGAAGTCGGTGAAGAAGTTCGGGCTCACGCACATCGCGATGGCCAAGCGACCGGAGACGAAGGCCGCCCGCATCGCGAAGATCGTGGCGGACGCCGCGGAGGGGAAACGCCCATGACCCAGAACGACCTGCTGTTCCTCGTGCTGATCCTGATCGGGCTCACGTCGCTCACCGTGATCATCGTGCAGTTCGTGCGCTCCCGTCGCGGCCGCGGCTCGGACGACGGTCGTGCCGGCTGGTGGGAAGGCCCCTGGGACGACGACGACCGCCGGCGCTGAGCCCGCGGCCGTCGCCTCCGGCCGCGGTCAGGACGCCAGCGAGGCCCCGGGGATCGCGGCCAGCAGCTCCCGCGTGTAGGGGTGCTGCGGGTCGTCGAAGATGCGCTCCGGTGTGCCGCTCTCGACCACGACCCCGCGCTGCATCACGTGCACCTCGTCGGAGATCATCCGCACGACCGCGAGGTCGTGGCTGATGAAGAGGTAGCTGAGGCCGAGGCGCGTCTGCAGCTCCGCCAGCAGATCGAGGATCTGCGCCTGCACCAGCACGTCGAGCGCCGACACGGCTTCGTCGAGCACCACCAGCTCGGGTTCGAGCGCCAGCGCCCGCGCGATCGCCACGCGCTGCCGTTGTCCGCCGGAGAGCTCGTGCGGCAGCCGCTCGGCCATCGCGGCCGGGAGCGCCACCTGCTCCAGCAGCTCCAGGACGCGGGCGTGACGCGAGGCCGCGGTGCCGATGCGGTGCACGCGCAGCGGTTCCGCGATCGACTGCTCCACGGTGAACCGCGGGTCGAGCGAGGCGTAGGGGTTCTGGAACACCGGCTGCACGCGGCGGCGCAGGGCGAACAGCTCCTTGCGGCGCAGCGTGGTGAGGTCGAGCCCGTCGAACAGGATCGATCCGGAGGTGGCGTCCTCCAGCCCCAGCACCATGTTCGCGGTCGTGGACTTGCCCGACCCGGACTCCCCCACGATCGACACGGTCGTGCCGCGGCGGATCGTGAGGCTCACACCGTCGACCGCCGTGAAGGTCTGGGGCTCCCCGGCCTTGGCGCCGCGCACCGGGAACTCCTTGCGCAGGTCGCGGATCTCCACGAACGGCACGGCGTCGGTCGCGGCCGTGCGCGCGGGCAGGGCGTCGCGCCGGGAGGAGAGGCTCGGCGCCGCGGCCAGCAGCTGCCTGGTGTACTCGTGCTGCGGGTTGCCCAGCACCTGGGCGGACGTGCCCTCCTCGACCACGCGGCCCCGGAACATGACCACGATGCGGTCGGCGCGCTCGGCCGCGAGCGCCAGGTCGTGCGTGATGAGGAAGACCGCGGTCCCGAGCTCGTCGGTGAGCTGGTCGAGCTGGTCGAGGATGCGGCGCTGCACCGTGACGTCGAGGGCCGAGGTGGGCTCGTCGGCGATCAGCAGCCGGGGCTTGCACGCGAGCCCCATCGCGATCAGCACGCGCTGGCGCATCCCGCCGGAGAACTCGTGCGGGTACTGCCGTGCGCGCCGGGCGGCGTCGGCGATGCCCACCATCTCGAGCAGCTCGACCACGCGGACCTTCGTCGCCTCGCCGCTGGTGTGACCGTGCACCTCCAGCGCCTCGCCGATCTGCTCCCCCACGCGCATGAGCGGGTTGAGGTTCGACATCGGGTCCTGCGGCACGAGCCCGATCCCGGCGCCGCGCAGCGAGATCATCGCGCTCTCGGGCAGCTCGGTCAGCTCGCGCCCGTCGAAGCGGATGCTGCCCGCCGTGATCCCGCCGTTCTCGGGGAGCAGGCGGTTGACGGCGGCGGCGGTCGTGGACTTCCCCGAGCCGGACTCGCCGACCACCGCGACGGTCTCGCCCGCGGCGATGTCGATGTTCACGTCGCTGATCGCGGTGATCAGCTCGGAACCGGTCCGGAAGGCGACGGCGAGGCCGTCGATGCTCAGCACGGGCGGGGTGGTGCTCATGGGGTACTCGTTCCTTCGGGGTCCAGGAGGGCGGGCAGCGCCGCACGCCACAGGGTCTCGGTCGGGGCGATCTCGGCCGCGAGGAGACGGGTGCTCAGCAGTACGGCCGCGGTCCCCGTCGCCGGCACGAGGCCGAGCGCGCAGCCGGTGTAGCCCGGGTGCCACAGCAGGCGCGTGGGGCGGCCGTCGACCGGCACGGTGTCGCTGCGCCAGCCCAGGGCCTGACCGGCGTCCGGGCCGTCGCGGAAGAAGTCGGCGACCGCGTCGGGGCGCCAGAGGTCGGTGTGCCGGTCGGCGTCGGCGAGCGCGGCGCCGAGCGTGAGCAGGTCGTCGACCGTGCCGAACAGGCCCGCGTGCCCGGAGACGCCGCCGAGCGCGTGGAAGCAGTTGCCGTCGTTGACACTGCCGGCGATCTCGTCCTCCCGCCACGGGAAGTGCCGGCGCGACGTGAGGATCGGGTAGGGGTCGCCCGTGGCCACCATGCGGCGCTCGGCGGCGTCGCCGATGCCGGAGGACGCGACGGGAGGGCCGACGGGGCCGTAGCCCGTGTGCGCGAGCCCCAGCGGCGCGGTGACGAGCGCCCGCACGGCGGCGTCGAGCGGAAGGCCGGTCACCGCGGTGATGAGGCGCCCGAGCAGGATGAAGCCCAGGTCGGAGTAGTGCCGCCCCTCGTCGAGGCCGTAGCGCAGCGGCAGGGCGTCCACGACCGCGTCGGCGGGCGCGGGGTCGAGGTACAGCGGCTGCCACTCCCACAGTCCGGCGCGGTGCTGCAGCAGGTGGCGCACCGTGGTGCCGGGAGCGCACGCGGTGCCCGGAAGGAAGCGGTCGACCGGGTCGTCGACGCCGAGGTCGCCCGTGCTCACCAGGCGCAGCAGAGCCGTGGTGGTCGCCGCGACCTTCGACACCGAGGCGAGGTCGAAGGCGGTGGCGCGCGTGACCGGGGTTCCCGCAAGGTCCGCGAGGCCACCCACCGCGACGTCACGCGAGGTGCGCGTGACCACCCCGGCGACCACCGCGCGGGGGGCGGTGTCGCCGCGCATCACCGCCGCGACGGCCCCCGCAGCGCTCGCGCCGCGCACCTGGCCTGCTCCGTGGCCGCTCACGACGCCGTCGCCTCCCCGAGCGTGAGCGAATCGATCGCCGCGACCGGCTCCGGCATGTGCAGCGGGCCGGCGCCGGGCGTGATCGTGCCGAGGATGCGGGGCTCGCGGGCGCCCGTGCCGCCGGGGACGATGGCGGGGACGCCGTGCATCGTGGACCAGCCGATGACCGCGAGCAGGATCGCTTCCTTGCTGTCGGCGGGAGCCCCCAGCTCGTCGGCCAGCACGACCTCGGTCTCCGGCAGCGCGGCGCGCAGACCCTCGAGGATCAGCGGGTTGCGGCACCCGCCGCCCGAGACGGCGAGGAAGCCGATGCCCGCCGCGGCGACGTCGCGGGCGACCGTGCGGACGGTGAGCTCGGTGAGCGTGCGCACCACATCGGCGACCGGTATGTCGCGGCCCTGCGCGGCCAGGTGCTCGTGCACGTAGCCGAGGTGGAAGTGCTCCTTGCCGGTGCTCTTCGGCGGCGTCAGCGCGTAGTACGGGTCGTCGAGGAGGGCCGACAGCAGCGCCTCGTCGACGCGGCCGGTGCGCGCCACGGCCGCATCGTCGTCGTAGCCGAGCGGGTTGAGCCCGTGCTCCACGATGACCGCGTCGACCAGCGCGTTCGCGGGACCGATGTCGTAGGCGACCAGGCCGTCCTGGCGCACGACCGTCATGTTCGAGATGCCGCCGAGGTTGAGGGCCGCCGTGACCCCGGCTCGTCCGCGCAGCAGCAGCTCGTCGAGGAACGACACCAGCGGGGCGCCGTGGCCGCCCGCGGTGATGTCGCGGATGCGGATGTCCGACACCACGGGCACCCCGACCCTCTCCGCGATCCAGGCGGGCTGCCCGATCTGCAGGGTCCCCAGGGCGTGGGCGCCGTCGACCCAGTGGTACACGGTCTGCCCGTGGGAGCAGATCGCGTCGACCCCGCCGACCTGCGCGGCGATGTCGGCCGCGACGTCGGCGAACGCCTGGCCGATGAGGGTGTCGAGCTCCGCGACCTCGGCGAGCGTGGTCGGCGCGGGCGGGAGGGCGGCGATCAGCCGGGCGCGCAGCTCCGGCGCGTACGGCACGCTCGTGGCCGCGAGCACGGTGCCGGTCAGGTCGACGCCGTGGTCGGTGAAGCCCCCGCTGGTCGCGAAGTCGACGACGGCGGCGTCGATCCCGTCGTGCGAGGTGCCGGAGATCAGTCCGAGGACGCGCATCAGTTCTCCTCCAGTGCCGTGCGCAGGCGTCCGCCTGCCGCGGTGAGTCGGGTGGTGGCCGCGGCGAGGTCCTCGCCGCGGCGGATCATGATCGACGCGAGCTTCACGTCCCAGGCGGCGGTCTCCAGCGCCGCGACCGCGGTGTCGCGATCGACCTCGGCGATCGTGCGCACCATGCGGATCGCGCGCTCGCGGAGCTTGTGGTTCGTGGCCTTCACGTCGACCATCAGGTTGCCGTAGGCCTTGCCGCCTCGCACCATCGAGATGGTCGAGAACATGTTGAGCACGAGCTTCTGCGCCGTGCCCGACTTGAGGCGGGTGGAACCCGACAGCACCTCGGGGCCGACCTCGACCTCGATGCCGTGCTCGGCGACGGCGCTCAGCGGGGTGTCCGCGTTGCACGACAGCCCGATACCCAGCGCCCCGCGCTCGCGCGCCCGGCGGACGGCCGCGACCACGTACGGGGTGCGGCCGCTCGAGGCGATGCCGATCACGGTGTCGAGCGGGCCGATGTCGGCGGCGTCGATCGCGGCGGCTCCGGCCTCGGCGTCGTCTTCCGCGCCCTCGACCGGGTTCACGATCGCGCCGGGCCCGCCGGCCATGATGGCGAACACCAGCTCGGGCGGCGTGCTGAACGTGGGCGGGCATTCCGAGGCGTCGAGCACCCCGATGCGACCGGGCGTCCCTGCCCCGACGTAGACCAGCCGTCCGCCCCGCGCCATCCGCTCCGCGGTGGCCTCGATGGCCGGGACGATCTGCGGCAGTGCGCGCCGCACGGCCGCGGGCACCGTGGCGTCGGCGTCGTTCATGGTCTGGGCGAGCTCCGCCACGCTCATCTGGTCGAGTCGCGCGTAGCGGGGGTCGCTGGCCTCGGTGGCGAGGGCGCCGAGATCCTCCAGGGTCATCGCTTCCCCCGGTTCCGCGGGTCGAGGCTGTCGCGCAGCCCGTCGCCCAGCAGGTTGAGCCCGACCACGAGCAGCACCACGACCACGCCGGGCGCGATCATGGTCCACGGCGCGATGGTGACGAGCGTGCGCGCCTCGAAGATCATCGAGCCGAGCGACGGCGCGGGCGGCGGCGTGCCGAGGCCGAGGAAGCTCAGCGACGCCTCGGTCAGCACGGCCCACGACAGGGACAGCGTGACCTGCACGATGATGATCGACGTGATGTTGGGCAGCACGTGCCGGAACATCGTGGCCATGCGGCCCTGCCCCGTGCTCTTGGCGGCCTTGACGTACTCGACCTCGCGCAGCGACAGCACCGGGCCGCGCGTGACGCGGATGAAGATCGGCACGTAGACGATCGCGATGGCGACCGCGATCGTGAACCAGTTGCGGTCGAACACCGAGGCGAGCGACAGCGCCAGCAGCAGCGGCGGGAATGCGAACAGGACGTTGGTGACCGCGGTGATCGCTCCGTCGGAGATGCCGCGGTAGAAGCCGGCGATGAGGCCGCAGACCGTGCCGACCACGGTCGCGAACGCCACCGCGACGACCGAGATCAGCGCCGAGTTCGCGACGCCGGCGGCCACGCGCGAGAACACGTCGCGGCCGAACTGGTCGGTGCCGAACCAGTGCACGGCCGACGGCGGCTGCAGACGCGAGGGCGGATCCTGCGCCAGCGGGTCGAAGGGCAGCAGCCCGAACGCCGACACGACGCTGAGCACCGCCAGCAGGAACACGATGATGAGGCCGGCGAGCCCGCTGCGGCTGCGCAGCAGGAGACGCACGCGCTCCATGGTGCGCCCTCCGCCGGGGGCGAGGGCCGGGGTCTGAGAGATGTCGGTCATGCGGCACGCACCCGGGGATCGATGACCCGGTACAGCAGGTCGGTGAGCAGGTTGACGATGACGAAGGCGAGCGCGATCACCAGCACGGTGCTCTGCACGAGCGCGTACTCCTTCTGCTGGATGCCGAGCAGCACCTGACGGCCGATGCCGGGGAGCGAGAAGATCTGCTCCACCACGACGGCGCCGCCGAGCAGGTAGCCGAACTGCAGGCCGGTCATGGTGACGATCGGGACCAGCGCGTTGCCGAGCACGTGGCGCACCTGGAGGCGGCGGGGCGGCACGCCCTTCGCCCGGGCCGTGCGGATGAAGTCGTTCGCGCGGATCTCCAGCACGGCGGTGCGGGTCGTGCGCATGATCGGCGCCGCGATGCCGAAGCCGAGCACGATCGACGGGAGCAGCATCTGCTGCAGGTTCAGCAGCGGGTCGTCGAACAGCCGCGCGTAGCCCTGGCCGTTGGGGTTGAAGCCGAGCGACTGGGCCAGGATCGCCAGCAGCGCCGTGCCGAGCAGGAACGCCGGGATGGAGAGGCCCGCGAGTCCCACGACCTGACCGACGCCGTCGCGGAGCGAGTCCGGCTTGGAGGCCGACAGCATGCCGAGCGGGATGCCGATCGCGAGGGCGATCACGATCGAGAGGATCGCGAGTTCGAACGTGACGGGCAGGGCGGCAGCGGTCAGGTCGAGCACGCTCGTCTGCGCCCGCGACGAGAAGCCGAGGTTGCCGGTGAAGATGTTGCCCAGCCAGGAGAAGAACTGCACGAACAGCGGCTGGTCCAGGCCGTAGTAGGCCTCGAGAGCCTCACGCTGCGCCGGGGTGAGCGCGGCGGCCTCGGTGCCGAGTCCCGAGCTGATCTGGTCGCCGGGGATGGCGCGCAGCATCAGGAAGACGAACACGGCGACCCCGAAGAGGGTGCCGAGGGCTGCGAGGATGCGTCGCAGCACGCTGTTGCGGAGGAGCTGTCTGAACATGCGCGTGTGAGGGTGCCTGTCGTCGGAGGGGGACGGAGGGGGCGCGGGCGGCCGCGCCCCCTCCGGTCCGCTACTGGATGGAGGTGGTCCGCAGGTACTGCAGCGAGCCGTTCGCCATCGGGGTGAAGCCGTCCACGCTGGTGGCGGTGGCCGTGTAGGTGTAGCTGGTGAACAGCCAGATCCAGGCGGCGTTGTCCTCGAGGTTCTCGGAGACCTCGGCGTAGATCTCCTTGCGCTTCTCGGTGTCGGCGGTCTGGCGGCCCTCGGCGAACAGCGCGTCGAGCTCGGGCGAGGAGTACCCCGCGACCTTGTTCAGGTTGCCGGTGCTGGTGAAGTAGCGCCCGTACATGCCGTCGGGGTCGGGGCGTCCGCCGTTGAGGGCGACCGCGGCGTCGAAGTCGGCGGCGATCCAGCGGTCGACGAACGCGCCGGACTCGAGCACCTCGAGGTCGAGCGTGATGTCGGCGTCGGCGAGCTGCGCCTTCAGGTTCTGCGCCTCGTTGACGGAGGTGGCGTACTCGCCCTGCGACACGATCGTCTTGATCGTGACGCCGTCCTCCTTGCCGGCCTTCTTCAGGTACTCGGCCGCCTTGTCGAGGTCGCGCTCGGGGCACGGGCGCGCGTCGGGGTCGGACTTGAACGCCGGCGACGTGATGGGCCCGGTGACCTCGCCCTCGCCGAGCGCGGCGGTCTCCAGCACCTCCTCGCGGTCGATCGCGCACTGGATCGCGAGCCGCACGTTCACGTCGGCCAGGTCGCCGCGCGTGGCGTTGAGCTGAAGGGCGTGGTAGCTGAGCTGCGGGGTCGTGGCGACCTCGACGTTCGCGCCCTCGGCGGTCTGGGCGACCAGCGGGTCGTCGAACACCGCGAGCTGCACGTTGCCGGACTGCATGGCCGACACGATCGACGACTCGTCGGGGATCACGCGGAACTCGACCGTGTCGAGCAGCGCCTTGTCGCCCCAGTAGTCGTCGTTCTTGGCGAGCGTGAGCGACTGGCTGGCGGTGCGGTCCTCGAGCACGAACGGGCCGGTGCCGTTCGGGGTGGTGTTGAGCGCTTCCTCGGTGTCGTCGGAGGAGAGCATGGCCATGTTGATCACGGCGAGGTTGGCGGGCAGGGCCGCGTCGGGGGCGCTGAGGGTGAGGGTGACGGTGGTCTCGTCGGTCGCCTCGACCGCGGTGACGGACGCCAGCGAGCTGCGCGCGACGGCCGCGGTGGCCTCGGCGGCGATCGCGTCGAGGGAGTACTTCACGTCTTCGGAGCCGAACGTGCTGCCGTCGGCGAAGGTGACGCCCTCGCGGAGGTGGAAGATGACGGTGAGGCCGTCTTCCGAGACGTCCCACGACTCGGCGAGGCCGGGCACCACGTTCAGGTCCTCGTCGAACTCGGTGAGCGTGCCGTACAGGTTCTGCAGGACGTTGACCGCCTGGAACTGCGTGGCCTTCCACGGGAAGAGGGTGTCCGGGTCGCTGGTGACGCCGATGACGAGGTCGCCGCCCGCGGTGCCGCCCTCGGAGGGCGAGGGGTTCGACGCCGGCGCGGAACACCCGGTGATGACGAGCGCCATCGCGACGCCCGCGGCGGAGAGAGCGCCGAATGACGCCCGCCGTACTGTGCTCATGCTGTTTCCTCCTGGCTGGGACCGCGTCGCCCTGGCTGGGTTCAGGCGATGCTGCCTGACGTCCCGTGAACATCGTCGGTCTGGGTGGTACCAAAAGTACACGAAGGTCGCTGTTGGTGTAACAGAAGTTCCTCTACTGTTATGAACACCGATCGGAGAACACATGTCCCACGACGCCGCCCGCGACGACGCCGGCGCTCCCCCCGTGCTGGTGCGCATGCGGGCGATCCGCCCCGAGCTCCGCCCGAGCGAGCAGCGCATCGCCGATCTCTTCCTCGCCGACCCGGCCGCCACCGCCGGCCTCTCGGTCGCCGAGCTCGCCCACCGCTGCGACACCTCCACCACCTCCGTCGTCCGCTTCTGCAAGCGCCTGGGATACGAGCACGTGCGCGAGCTGCGCAACCACGTGCTGCGCGAGGTGGAGCGCGAGACGTACGACACCGCCGCGCTCCCCGCCGTGTCGGGCGACATCGACCGCAACGACACGCTCGCCGACATCGTGGCGAAGGTCTCCCTCGCCGAGACGCTGTCGCTCGCCGACACCGCCAAGGTGCTCGACACCGAGTCGCTGCGCGCCGCGGTCGAGGCGATCACGTCGTCGAGCCGCGTCGACATCTTCGGTGTCGGGGCCAGCTCGATCGTCGGCCTCGACCTCCAGCGCAAGCTCACCCGGATCGGGCGGACGGCCCTGGAGTGGTCCGATCCGCACGCCGCCTGGACCTCCGCCGCCACCCTCGGCCCCGGCAACGTCGCCATCGCGGTGTCGCACAGCGGCGCGACCACCGACACCATCGAGTTCCTCCTCCTCGCCCGCAAGGCGGGGGCCACCACGATCGCGATCACCAACCACGCGGGCGCGCCGCTGGCCGGGCAGGCCGACATCGTGCTGACGACCGCCGCGCGCGAGACCGGGTTCCGCTCCGGCGCACTCGGCAGCCGCATCGCCCAGCTCATGGTCGTCGACTGCATCTTCATCGGGGTCGCCCAGTCGAACTACGACCGCTCGATGGAGGCGCTGCGCGACACGTTCGCGGCCGTGCACCACGTGCGCGCCAACGGCGCATGACGGGCGCGGACGGCCGGATCCGCCTCGGCCTGTTCAGCGCGTTCGCAGGACTCGGCGTGACCGCGGCGTTCGTCCCCGCCGTGCTGCCCTCGGCGCAGCGGGACATCGGCGCCGACCTCAGCGCCGCGGTGCCCGTGCTCTTCGCCGGGCTGCTGGTGGGCGTGCTGGCCTCGGGTCCGCTGCTGACGCGGAAGCCCCCGCGCACGACACTGCTGCTCGGCAGTGCCCTGCAGGCCGTGGCGCTCGTCGCCGCCGCGTGGGCCGGCGATGCGGTCGTGTTCATCGCCGCCGCCGCCGTCGCCGGGTTCGGCTTCGGGCTCGTGGAGGCCTCGGGCTCGGTGGCCGCGAAGGCCGCGAGCACGGGCAGCGCGACCGGGCTGCTGAGTGCGCTGATGGGCACGGTCGCCGTGTGCGCCGCGGCCACCCCGCTCGCGGTGGTGCTGGGAGCGCACACCCGTCCGCTGCTGGCCCTTCTCGCCGCGGTGCCGCTGGTGACCGTGTCGGTGCTCATCGCGCCCGTGTCGACGGTCGCCGCGAAAGCCCCGGCGCCGCGTGACGTGCGGTCGCTCGCGGTGCTGCTGCCGTTCGCGCTCGCCCTGCCGCTCTACGTGGGGGTCGAGACCGTGCTCTCCGGCTGGTCGGCCGTGATCCCGGAGCGCGTGCTCACGCTCGAACCGGCCGCGGCCGCGCTCGGCACCTCCGCGTTCTGGGGCCTGATGGCGGCGGGCCGATTCGGGGCAGCGGCCCTGCGCCGCGCGTCGGTGCCCCCGCTCGCGATCCTGGTCGCGGCCACGGCGGGCGCGGCCGTGCTGATGGGCGTGGCCGGCGCGCTCGTGGGCCCTCAGCCGGTGGGAGCGCTCGTGGCCCTGGCGGCGGTGGTCGTGCTGCTCGCGCCGAGCTACGGCCTGATCCTCGGTCTCGCCCTCGACCGCCTCGACCCCGCACGGAGCGCCGCGGTGACCGGGGCCCTGGTCGCCTGCGGCGCGGTGGGCGGCACCTTCGTGCCCACGCTGATCCTGCTCATCGGTCGGGATCCGGCGGCTCCTGCGACCTTCGTCGTCTCGGCCGCGCTGTGCGCTGTCGTCCCGGTCCTGATGCTCGTGACGTCGCGCTCCGGACGGCGCGTGTCGGCGACCGGCTGAGGCGCTCCTCCTCCCCCATCCGCGCCTCTCTCCCCTTCCTCACAGATGCCGGGATTCCGGGAGTCGCCACACCCGCGGCGACGTATCGTCGAAGACACACCGCACCCGAGGAGAGCATCCGTGTCCGCCGACAGCCTGACGGTCGTCATCAGCGCGATCGGCATCGTGCTCACCCTCGGCACCGGCATGTTCGCCGCCATGGCCTGGGTCGTGCGCCGCATCGATGCCGTCGACGCGAAGCTCACCACCCGCATCGACGCCGTCGACGAGAAGCTCACCACCCGTATCGACA
>NZ_SSDQ01000089.1:0-12235 GCF_004794315.1 Microbacterium sp. PF5
TCGCCCCCGCCGTGACAGCGCCTGGCGGAACGACGGCAGCGTGCGCAGCCGTTCGGCTCGCGCGACCCGCGCGGTGTCACCGGCCGCACGACCGCCCCGCCGCCGCAACCCCAGCACGAGCCCGACCGCGACCGCCACGACCACGACGGCCGCGGCGAGGATCAGCATCCACACGTTCGCTAGTGCCATGCGCGCACCACCGTCCTGGCGGCCGCGGCCCCCGCCACGGGGTCGATCGCCGGACCCTGCCGGAAGATGCTCGGGTAGTAGTGCCGGCCCATCGCGTCGATCAGGGCCGGGTTCACGCCACGGGCGACCAGGTCGTCGAGCGCGAGCACGGGCGCCTCCAGGCCGCTGTACTCGTTCACGAACGCGCGCACCACGCGGCTGAGCTCGAGGTTGGCCTGCCGCGCCGACAGCCGGCGCCCGAGGTAGTCGTTCTCCACGGCCTGGATGCGGTCGAGGTACTCCGTGCGCAGCACCGACAGCACGTCGAGCGTCGAGGGCGTCGCGCCCGTGGCGGCCGGGGCCGCGGTGCGCGGGGGTCGCGTGAGCACGATCAGCAGCCACGCGCCGAGCACCAGCAGCGCCAGGATGCCGAGCGCGAGCAGCATCCAGCCCCAGCCGTACTGCGCCGGCGGGTAGAGCTCGTCAGAGCCGGGCATTCGACCTCCGGTTCAGCAGCCGCAGCAGCTGCGGCACGGCGTCGTCCTGTCCGTCGAGCGCGGCGTGGCTGATCTCCATGCGGGTGAGGAGGTCGGCGAGGCGGGCGGCGTCGGCATCGCGCTGCGCCGTGAGCTCCTGCACGATGCCGCGGTCGCCCTGCACGAAGTCGGGCACCTGCCACCGGCTGTCCACGTCGACGCGCAGCCGCCCGGTGCGGTGGTCGAGCACGGGGTCGGCGTCGCGCAGCGTGAGCCACAGCACGTCGTGCTGCACGCGCAGCCTCCGCAGCAGTCGCTCGGTCTCGGAGGTGACCGGGGCCTCGTCGGTGAGCACGACCACGATCATGCGGCGGGCGACGGTGCGGGTGACGAACGACAGCAGCGCGTCGCGGTCGCTCGGGGCCGCCGCGTCGTCCACCGCGCGATCGAGTGTGCGCAGGGCGTGCTCGAGGGCGCCCTCGCTGCGACCGGGAGCCAGGCGGCGCACCCTGGACGCATCGCCGTAGACCACGGTGAAGTCGTCGCCGTGGCGCAGCGTGAGCACGCCGAGGGCCCCGGTGGCCAGGATCGCGAGCTCCTTCTTCGAGCGCTCGTCGGCGGCCAGGGCGGCCATCGAGCGACCGGTGTCCACCACGAACATCACGGTGTGCATGCGCGTGGCCCGCGACCGCTTCACCAGCGGCGTGCCCAGCCGGGCGGTCGCGCGCCAGTCGATGTCGCGCACCTGATCGCCGTACTCGTACTTGCGCAGGTCCTCGAAGTCGAGGCTCCGTCCGTGCAGCAGCGACGCGTAGGCGCCGTCGAGCGCGTGCAGGGATTTGCGCGACGAGTGGATGAAGAGCTTGCTCTTCACCTGGGTGATCAGGCTGGCCATGGCGGTGCGTCAGGGCGTGGGGACCGAGGCGAAGATCTGGTCGATGATGTCCTCGCTGCGGATGCCCTCGGCGTCGGCCTCGAACGTCAGGAGCACGCGGTGGCGCAGCACGAGGTGCCGGAGGGCGCGGATGTCCTCCGGCAGCACGTGCGCGCGTCCGTTCAGGAGGGCGAGGGCCCGCGACGCCTGCAGGAACGCGATGCTCGCGCGGGGGCTGGCGCCGTACTTGATGTAGCGGGCGCGCTCCTCGCCGATGTACGGCGCCGGATTCCGGGTGACGTAGGCGAGCGACACGATGTAGTTGCGGATCGCGGGGTCGACGTAGATGCGGCTCGCGACGTCTTGCAGCAGGTGCACGTCGTCGAGCGTGACGGCGCTGGACACGTGCCGGTCGGGGTCGAGCACGCCGGAGTCGATGCGGCTGAGGATCTCGAACTCGTCGGCGGGGCTCGGGTACTCGACGATCTCCTTCAGCAGGAACCGGTCCATCTGCGCCTCGGGCAGCTCGTAGGTGCCCTCCTGCTCGATGGGGTTCTGCGTCGCGATCACCAGGAACGGCTTCGGCAGCGGGTGGATCTCGCCGCCGATCGTGGTCTGGTGCTCCTGCATCGCCTCGAGCATCGCGCTCTGGGTCTTGGCGCTGGAGCGGTTGATCTCGTCGAGCAGCACGAAGTTGGCGTGCACGGGGCCGAGCACGGTGCGGAACGTGCCGGTCGCGGCGTCGTAGATCTGGTTGCCCGTGATGTCGCTGGGCAGCAGGTCGGGCGTGCACTGGATGCGCTTGAACTGCGCCTTCACGGTGTCGGCCAGGGTGCTCGCGGCGGTGGTCTTCGCGAGACCCGGCACGCTCTCCAGCAGGATGTGGCCGCCCGCGATGAGCGAGACGAGCAGGCTGGTGCGCAGGCGCTCCTGGCCGACCATCTTCGCCGAGTACGCGTCGGAGATGGTCTTCAGCACGCCGGTGGCGCGGGCCATCTCGGCCTCGGTGGGTGCGGGCTTCTCGCCGGGCGCGGGCGTCGGAGCCGGGGTGGCGGCGGGCGAGGTCGCGGCGGAGGGAGCGGGCGGGGGCGGGGGTGCGGAGATCGTCGGCGGAGTCTGCGCGTCGGGCTCGGTCATCGGTCGGTTCGTCTCCCTCGTTCACACGCGGGACCACGTCGTGCCCCTCCGCCGACCAGCGTAATCGCAACGACGGGACGCGCGCCCGCCGAACCGGGCGGCGTCGGCATCGGGGAAGCCGCGGATCAGCGGGCGCGGCGCCAGCGCAGGCGCGTGATGAGCACCCCGAGCAGGCACAGGGCGCCACCGACGAACATGAGCGGCGTCGGCACCTCGCCCAGGATCATCCACGACATCAGGATCGCGAGCGCCGGGACGACGTAGGTCGTGGCGGAGGTCTTGCCCGCGGTACTGCGCTGCAGCACGTACGCCCAGGTGGTGAATGCGATCGCCGTGGGGAACACGCCCAGGTACACCACCCACAGGGTCGCGTCGAGGGGCGCGGACTGCACGTCGGCCACGAGCGGACCGATCCACGGCAGCAGGGCGACCGTGCCCGCGGCCGCGCCGAGCCACGTGAGCGTGGTCGCGTCGGCACCCCCGCTCAGCAGGTGCTTCTGCAGCAGCGTGCATCCGGCGTACATGACCGCGGCCAGCAGAGCGAGCAGGAGCCCGGTGATGTCCGGACCGGTGCTGCTCGTGGAGTTCATGCCGATCAGCACCACGCCGAGGAACGCGATGGGTGCGCCGATGATCAGCGGGCGAGGGAAGCCCTCCCGCATGAACAGTCCGCTGAACACCACCACCATGAGCGGAGCCAGATTGACCACCATCGCCGCCGTCCCCGCGTCGAGCGTGCGCTCCGCGCTGTTCAGGGCCAGGTTGTACACGCAGAACCAGCCGACGCCCCACAGCACGATGAGCAGCCACTGCCGCCGGTCGGGGAGGCGGATGCCGTGGCGGAGCGCGATCACCGTCAGCGCGAGCGTGCCGACGGCCATGCGCAGCAGCGCGAGCGCACCGGGGTCGTAGTGCGGGCCCGCTCCGCGGATGCCGATGAACGCCGAGGCCCACAGCACCACCGTGACCACGGCGGCGAGGAGGACGAGCACGCCCTGACGGCGGTCGGGCGCGCGCTGCTCGACCGTGGGCTCTGGCGCGGGGGTGTGCGGCACCGTCCGATCCTCCCACCGGCCTCCGACAGCGGGCGATCCTCGGGAGCGACAGCCGTCGTCGCTTTCCCGCCAGGCCGCCGGTGGGGCACTGCTAACGTCGAAGAGCAGCCACTGTCCGGGCAGGTCGAGCGTTCCGCTCCCCCCGGAGAAGGACTGTCCTCCTCACCCGGATACGGCTGCGCCCGATACATGACGACGAGTGTGAGGACCATACGTGACGAACAGTGAACGAGTAGCGATCATCGGTGCCGGCCCCTCGGGGATGGCACAGCTGCGGGCCTTCGAGTCCGCGGCCCGTGCGGGGGCGGAAATCCCCGACCTGGTCTGCTTCGAGAAGCAGGCCGACTGGGGCGGCCAGTGGAACTACACCTGGCGCACCGGACTGGACGAGTTCGGCGAGCCCGTGCACTCCAGCATGTACCGCAACCTGTGGTCGAACGGCCCGAAGGAGGCGCTGGAGTTCGCCGACTACACCTTCGACGAGCACTTCGGCCGTCCGATCTCGTCGTATCCGCCGCGCCCCGTGCTGTGGGACTACATCGCCGGACGCCTCGCGAAGACGCGGGTGCGCGACCTGATCCGCTTCCAGACCGCCGTGCGCTGGGTGGAGTTCGACGAGGAGCGCGAGGTGTTCACGCTCACCAGCGAGCACCTGCCCACCGGAGCGACGACCACGGAGGAGTTCGACCGCGTGGTGGTGGCCAGCGGGCACTTCTCCTTCCCGAACGTGCCGCACGTCGACGGCATCGAGACCTTCCCCGGATCGATCTCGCACGCGCACGACTTCCGCGGTGCCGAAGCGCTGGCCGGCCGCGACGTGCTCGTGATCGGGTCGAGCTACTCCGCCGAGGACATCGGCAGCCAGGCGTTCAAGATGGGCGCCCGCTCCGTCACCGCCAGCTACCGCTCCGCGCCCATGGGGTACGACTGGCCGGAGGGCTTCGAGGAGCGTCCGGTCGTGCAACGGTTCGACGGCAGCGTGGCGCACTTCGCCGACGGCACCTCCACGCGCGTGGATGCGGTGATCCTCTGCACCGGCTACCTGCACCGGTACCCCTTCCTCCCGGGCGACCTCGCACTGTCGTCGCCCAACAACGTCTACCCGGACGGGCTCTACCGCGGTGTGCTGTGGCAGCAGAACCCGCGGCTGGCGTACCTGGGCGCGCAGGACCAGTGGTTCACGTTCAACATGTTCGACGCGCAGGCGTGGTTCGTGCGCGACGTGATCCTCGGTCGCATCGAGCTCCCCGACGAGGCGGAGCGGGCGGCCTCGATCGCGCAGTGGCGGGAGCGCTTCGACCGGATCGACTCGGCGGCGACCGAGATCCGCTTCCAGGCGGACTACATCCGTGACCTCCTGGAGTGCACCGACTATCCGGCGTTCGACCTCGACCGCGTCGTCGAGATCTTCCTGGCGTGGAAGCGCGACAAGAAGGCGGACATCATGGGGTACCGCGACCGCGTCTACGCCTCGGTCATGACGGGCACCCTCGCCGCCGTGCATCACACGCCCTGGCTGGAGGAGCTCGACGACTCGCTCGACCGCTACCTCGACGTGGACCCGGATGCCCGTGGCGCGGCGCTGCTCACCGGCGACCCGGCGGCGGACGACGACGAGCGCGAGGCGCTGCTGCCCGCCTGATCGGATTCGTCGGGGTGCTCTCGCGACGATCAGCCCCCTGGGCGGCGCGAGAGCACCTCGTCGGGTGCCGTCCTTGGCGGGGTAAAGGGCGGAGCCCGACGCCACCGTCCGCTGCACCCAACGGTTCGGTGGCGACAGGGGTAGCGTGACACCGGGTCACGCGCTCCACAAGATCAGCGGCGGGCGATCACCCGGGTGATGTCCGCTTTCGTCGACGTCGGTGTTACACCGCAGACTGCTGGTGTTACACTTGACGCATGCCGACCAAGCACCCGCGGACCAACATCACGCACACGCCGCAGGTCGCCCGCGCCCTTGACGTGGCACGACGGCGGTGGCCGGAGGAGGAGCGCGACAGTGCCCTGATCCTCCTCCTTCTCGAGGAGGGCGCCCGCGCCCTCGAAGAGCACGCGGATGAGGGTGATGCCCGGCGGGCGCAGCGACTCCGTTCTCTCGCCGGACGGTACTCGGGTGTCTACGGCGACGATTACCTGGAGCGCGTCCGCGAAGGCTGGGACGAGTGATCGTCGTCGACGCCGGTGTGCTCATCGGTCTGCTCGACGACCGCGACGCGCACCACCGGGCGGCACTGGAGATGCTCGAGCGCACGCCGCCGCCGTACCTGGTGCATCCGCTCACGCTCGCCGAAGTGCTGGTCGGGCCGGCCAGGGTCGGTCGCGAGGCTCAGGCCTGGGACGACCTGAACGAGATCGGCGTCGAGGTCGCGGCCCTCGGCCCTGACGAGCCGCTGGCTCTTGCACGGTTGCGCGCCGAGCACCGGTTGAAGATGCCGGACACGTGTGTGCTCGCCACGGCCGTGCATCACGGATGCCGTCTCGCGACGTTCGACCGTCAGCTGGCCGCGGCCGCCGCGCGCAGCGGACACGCGCTCGACTGACCGCGCCGTCACTGCGCGCGGACGACACCGCGTCGGCGGCCGACCCACACGACCAGTGCGGCGGTGGCGAGGATGATCGCGGCGATCAGCAGCACGTACAGCGCCACGGTCCCGTAGCCGCCCGGCTGGTGCGGGTTGAGGAACGGGTAGGGGTACCACCAGTGCTCGCCCGTCCCCGGGGAGACCACGAGGTTCGCGCGCACCAGGGTGTACACGACCCAGACGATCGGGAAGACCGCCGCGACCGCGACGGCGCTCCACCGCAGTGCGCGTCGACGCGGGGCGACCAGCACGTCGAGCAGCATCAGCAGGGGGATCACCACGTGCAGCACCTCGTTCGACCACGCGACCGTGGCACCCTGTGGCAGGGCGATGCCGCGCAGGAGGGTGTTGTAGACGACGCCGGTCACGATCATGTAGCTGCTCGCGCACATCAGCAGGACCGCGAGCCAGCGCGGCTCGGGGTCGGTCGTGTCGCGGTGGCGCAGCGCCCACACGGCCCCGGCGGCGAGGGCGACCGCCGCGAGCACGTTCGACTCGATCGTGAAGAAGCTGAAGAAGTTCGCGATCACGGTGGGGAGGTGGCCGCCCCACGCGGTGTCGGCGTCGCGCGCGATCTCCAGCGTGCGCAGGAGCTGGGCGACGATGGCCGCCACGGCGAGAGCCGATGCTGCGAGCCGCGCGTAGGGCCACCACCGTGTCATACCGACCTCCGTCGCACACTGTAGCGGCACGGAATCCTGCCCACCGCCACCCGGTGTCCGTTGGGTACGACAGGATGGGGCAGACGATGCGGAGGGGGTGGCTCGATGTCGTACGACCTCGAGGTGTACGGAAGGGTCTCGCTGACGGCGAAGGAACTCGCGAAGGTGGTGTCGTCGGTGCGGGGGCTGAAGGCCACGGTCGACCGGCGCGCGCAGACGATCTCCTCCATCGTGCACAAGCGCGGCCGTGCGGCGGCGTTCGAGCTCGACGGGCCCAATCTGCTGGAGCCGGAGGACATCCCGGAGGAGTGGACGGAGGCGGCCGGCTCCACGGTGCTCTACAGCATCCACGTGCCGTATGCCGTGCAGTCCGACGGAGGGTTCTCGTTCCGTGTCGACGAGCGCGATCTGGCGGCGGCGACGGCTTTCGCGGCGCGGCTGGCGGAGCGCATCGACGGCACGGTGATCGACTCGCAGACCGTCGAGCCGCGCGAACCAGAGCCCGCGCCGGAACCCGAGCCCCCGCGCCCGCGCTTCCTGCACCTCCGCTGGTATCGCCTGCTCGACGACCGGAACGACCAGGACCTCGCCGCGATCTATCTCCGCACCGCTCGCGAGTTCTTCCGGCCGGGGGTACCCTCGCGTTTCGGCACGCACGAACCATTCCAGGGGCGGTTCCCCCGCGACGACGACGCCCTGTTCGACACGATGTACCGCGAGTCCTGCTACATCGGCACCCTCATCCTGGCCGGCAAGCCGATCGAGCACGGGACCATCGACGGCTGGACCAACGACCTGAGCCGGCGCACGCAGACGATCGGGCTGAAGTTCGAGCTCGATCGGCTCGTGAAGCTCAAGGCTCTCGGCGCCGTCGAGTCGTTCGTGGTCGCCCTCGCCGAACGCACCGGCTCCTTCTTCGCTTTCGCCGAGGTCAGCACGAGGCGATACGGAACCGCTCAGCCGTCCATGGACGTGAAGCTCGACGACCCGTGGAGCGGGCTGCCGACCGACCCGCAGTGGCTGACCTGGTTCGGGCCGGAGTACGCCGAGCTCGTCGCGCCGCACCTCGACCCCGCGCGAACGACGGCCACGGCGCGGGGAACCCTGCTGCGCTGGACCGAACACCCCGCCGAGGCGGAGGAGTTGCGCGCACTGAGCGGCGACCCCTGGATTCCCGCCGACTACCGGGGAGTGTTCGACCCCGCCATCGACGAGCGATGCCGCAGGGCGGCCGCCGTCATGCCGGCGTCTCTGCGCTATCCCGCCGCGGGCTCGCCCCAGGCCCTGCGCATCGAGGCGCACTATGCGCGAGCGCGCGACGTGCAAGCCAGGGCGGGCGCGCGGCCGGGGGAGGGACGCCGATGACGCTCGAACAATCGGGTGCAGGTCCGTCGTCGACCGCGCGGGACTTCCTCTGGACGACGGGCGGCCCGTGGGTGTACGTCGGTCACGGCGAGCCAGGTCGCGAGAAATGGATCCCCTCGTGGTTCTACGCGGAGCCAGGACGGGACGACGTGTGCGTGCGCACCCTGCGCGGATGGAAGATGCGGTCCTACGAAGGACTCATGAACGAGTTCGGTGCCGCTCTCCAGTTCTTCGACGGCTTCGGCGAGAACTGGCCGGCGCTGAGCGATTGCCTCCGCTCCCTGGACGAATGGCTGCCGGCGAGTGCCTACGTCCTCGTCGTCGAGCGCGCGGAAGAGGTGCTGGTCGACGATCCGCTCGACCTGGAAGCGTTCTTGCGGACGCTGCACTTCGCAGGTGAATCCTGGTCGGAGCCGGTGGACGGTCCTGCGGTCCACGCTCGGCCGCCGACCCCGTTCCATGCACTGCTGAACGTCAGTGACGCGCATCCGGAGGGCATCGACCGCTTCGTCCGCGTCGCAGCCGGCGCACGCACCGACATCCCCCTGCGTGAGGGCGGCACCCGATGACGACAGTGGTCTCCGAGGGGTGGCACTGACGCCCCCGGCTCCGGCGACGGCACGGCGGTACGTCAGGATGGGGAGACCCGCACGGGAGGGGATGCACGGTGTCGTACGACGTTGAGGTTTACGGGAAGCGCTCGCTGCGACCGCGTGACCTGGTCTCCGTGATCACGGAGGACGCCGCGCTCCATGCCGACGTGACCGCGGAACCCGCGGGGATCTCGGCGGTGGTGCGCGCGCAGGGGGGCTCCCACTGCTTCCTCGTCGACGGACCGAGCCGCCGGGATCGCGCGGAGATGCCGGAGGGGCGGGCCGACCTCGCCGGGCGACGCGTGCACTACAGCATCTCCGTGGCGTACGACGAGGAGGTCGAGGCCAACACGGCCCTCGCCCTCGCGTTCGCGGCGCGGCTGGCCACACGGGTCGACGGCGTGGTGGTCGACGCGCAGACCGAGGATCCGCCCCCGCCCGCCGCACGTCCCGCGGAGCCTGAGCTGTTCCTGCACCTGGAGTGGTTCCGCGTCATCGACGAGCACAGTGCCGACTTCGCCGCGCACTACGTCGCGGCGGCCGAGGAGTTGTTCCCGCGGGCGCTGCCCCGGGCGTTCGGCCACTGGTCGCCGACGCTGAAGTTCGCGAAGGAAGGCGCAGCGGGGTTCGACCGGTTCTACCGGGAGGAGTGCGCCACGGACCGGATGCGGATCGCCGGACGCAAGCCGCTGGAGTACGGGTACCTCGAGGAGTGGTCGCATCAGCAGATCGGGGAGCGCCAGCGTCTCGGGCTGGTGCTCGACGCGACGACACTGGTGAAGCCACGTCCGGCCGCGGCCGTCGAGGCGTTCTTCGTTGACCTGGCCGCGCGCTGCGGCAGCTTCTACGCGTGCGCGGACGTGCGGCCGTCGAGATACCAGCCGCCGGTGGCGGGCGCGAAGTGGGGCGAGTGGACCGGGCTCCCCGTCGAGGCGCCCTGGTTGAGCTGGTTCGCTCCCGACTACGCCGAACTCGTGCGCCCGCATCTCGTCGACGGCGAGTTGCGTGAGTCCGCCAACGGCCTCCTCCACATCTCCCGCACGTCGCCGGCTCCGGAACCTTCGGAGGACCGGGATTCCTGGCTTCCCGAGGATTTCGTGCCCCTTCTCGGCGACCCCGACGATCGCAGGCTGGCGACGGCGACGGCGCGTGTGATGCCGGAGCGGCTCCGCTCGTCGAACCGCCTCGTACGGACGCGCTGAGCGTCCATCCCCACCGAAAGGCCAGCCATGCTGTCGGACTACAACCGCTCGGTCCTCGCGGAGATGACGCACGCGATGCAGCGGCTCGAGCGGGGCGAGTCGTCGCTGGTCGACGCGCAGTCGTCGCTGTCCGCGCGAGGGCCCCTGTTCGAGAACGACGGGTCGGGGATCCGCGATCTCGCCAGATCGATGACCGCCCGGATCGAGGACATCGCGGACCTCGACGGCGAGGATGGCCGCGACAGCGCGATCGAGTGCTTCGCGCGCTTCCGTCGTGAGGTCGAGTGACGCCGCCCTCAGCCGCATCCACCGCCGGAGGGGTGTCGGAGGCCGCCCGATAGGATGGGGACGCCCGAAGAGGGCCAGCTCATCGGCCGGTGCAAACCCGGCGAAAGCAGGGGAGAACCCATGCCAGGAATCGTGATCGTCGGCGTGCAGTGGGGCGACGAAGGAAAGGGCAAGGCCACCGATCTTCTCGGTGAGCGCACCGACTGGGTGGTGAAGTTCAACGGCGGCAACAACGCCGGGCACACCGTGGTCGTCGGCGACGAGAAGTACGCGCTGCACCTGCTGCCCTCTGGCATCCTGTCGCCCGGGGTCACCCCGGTCATCGGCAACGGCGTGGTCATCGACCTGGAGGTGCTGTTCTCGGAGCTCGAGGCCCTGTCGGCCCGCGGCATCGACGTGTCGCGCCTCAAGGTCAGCGCGAACGCGCACATCATCACGCAGTATCACCGCACGCTCGACAAGGTCACCGAGCGCTTCCTCGGCAAGCGCAACATCGGCACGACGGGCCGCGGCATCGGTCCCGCGTACGCCGACAAGATCAACCGCGTCGGCATCCGGGTGCAGGACCTGTTCGACGAGAACATCCTGCGCCAGAAGGTGGAGGGTGCGCTCGACCAGAAGAACCACCTGCTGGTGAAGGTCTTCAACCGCCGCGCCGTCACGTGCGACGAGATCGTCGACGACCTGCTGTCGTACGCCGAGCGGCTGCGCCCGATGGTCGCCGACACCGGCTACCTCATCGACCAGGCCCTGAACCGCGGCGAGGTCGTGGTGTTCGAGGGCGGCCAGGCCACCATGCTCGACATCGACCACGGCACCTACCCGTTCGTCACGTCGTCGTCGGCCACGGCCGGTGGGGCCTCGACGGGTTCCGGTGTCGGTCCCGGTGCGCTCGACCGCATCGTCGGCATCGTCAAGGCGTACACGACGCGCGTGGGCTCCGGCCCGTTCCCGACCGAGCTGTTCGACGAGCAGGGCGAGTGGCTGCGCAAGCAGGGCTTCGAGTTCGGCACCACGACCGGGCGGCCGCGCCGCGTCGGCTGGTACGACGCGCCGATCACCCGCTACGCCACGCGCATCAACGGCATCACCGACCTCGTGCTGACCAAGCTCGACATCCTCACCGGGCTCGAGCAGATCCCGGTGTGCGTCGCCTACGACGTCGACGGGGAGCGCTTCGACGAGGTTCCGGTGAACCAGACCGACTTCCACCACGCGAAGCCGATCCTGGAGTACTTCCCCGGCTGGAGCGAGGACATCTCGACCGCGCGCACCTTCGAGGACCTGCCGCAGACGGCGCAGGACTACGTGCTGGCGCTGGAGCAGATGAGCAACACGCGCATCTCGGTGATCGGCGTGGGCCCCGAGCGCGACCAGGTGATCGTGCGCCACGATCTGCTCGACTGATCGAGGGGAGGCGACCGTGACGCGCTTCTGGCTCGGCGGCTACGGCCCCGCGATGGACGGCTCCGCCGAGGGCATCGGCGTGCTCGCGGGCGACGAGGGTCGCGAGGCGAGCACTCTCGCGTATCGCGGGGCGGTGACGGCGACCCCGTCGCCGTCGTGGCTCGCGCAGCACCCGGGTCTCGACGTGGTGTACGCGGCGCTGGAGGGTGATGCGGCCGTGCAGGCGTTCGCGCGCACGGGTGACACGGCCCTCGCGCCCCTGGGTGATCCGGTGGCGACGGGCGACGGCGTGTGCCACGTCGCGGTGTCTCCGAACGGGCAGACCCTCATCGCGAGCTGCTACGGCGACGGACGCGTGGTGCGGTTCGGCATCGCGGCGGACGGACGGCTCGTGCCGGCGAAGGAGGATGCGGCGGCGGCACGAGC
>NZ_SSDQ01000090.1:0-3504 GCF_004794315.1 Microbacterium sp. PF5
GACCGCGGCCGACCTCGCCCTCATCGCCTCGCCGACCCTGGCCGACGCGGTCGCCACGCGGCGGGGACTGCGGGAGGTCGCGGCGGAGGCCGGGCGCTCGCCGGAGGAACTGCAGGTGATCGCGCCCGTGCTGCCCGTGGTCGCCGAGACGCACGCCGAGGCGCAGCGCATCGTGGCGCGGTTGCTCGCGCTCGTGCCGCTCGCGGAGGGGCCCCAGGTCGAGCGCCCCGGTTTCCCGGCGAACCGCACGGTCGCGGCGCTCGCGGACGCCCTCGACGTGCCGGGGGACGACCCCCTGCGCGACGCGGCCTTCGACGCCCCCGTCGCTCCCGCCGAGGCGCTGCGCCTCGGCGGACGAGGGGCCGCCCTGATCGAGCGCGTGGCCCACCTCGCGGGTCTCGGCATCGGCGCCGACGCAGCCCTCACCTGGCGGCATCTGGTCGCCGCGCACGCCGTGCCCGCCGCGTTCGTGGTCGGTGACGCCGCCGCGGTCGCCGACCACTTCGAGACCTGGCGCGACGCGGGAGCGGCCGACGGGTTCAACGTGCTCTCGGCGTTCCAGCCCGCGCAGTTCGAGGCGTTCACGCACCTGGCGGCGCCCGAGCTGCGGCGACGCGGACTGCTGCGCGAGCACGGTGACGGCGCGATCACGCTGCGCGACCGCCTGCGTGTGACGTCGCGTGTCGATGCGTGACCGCGGGTGTCGCCGGGCGACCTTCCGCGTCCGCCGCCCGGCGCGCACCGCCCGCCGCTTCCTAGCGTGAACCCCACGCCGCACCCGTACCCACCTGCACCCACCCGCACCCCCGAGGAGTCCTCCGCATGAACCGCCGCCTGATCCGCACCGCCGCCGTCGCGCTGCCCCTCGTCCTGGCCGGGAGCCTCGCCGCGTGCGCGACCTCCGCCGCCCCCGCCGGCACACCGACCGACGCCGGGGCCCCTGTCGCGGGCGGCACGCTCACGTACCTGGAGCACCAGGCGTACACGAACCTGTACCCGCCGCAGGCCGGCTTCTACCCGAACGGCGGCATCGTCAACAACATCGCCGCCCGGCTCACGTGGCAGAACCCGGAGACGCTCGAGATCGAGCCGTGGGTCGCCGCGGACTGGACCGTGAACGACGACGCCACCGAGTACACGTTCGACCTGAACCCCGGCGTCACCTTCTCGGACGGCACGCCCCTCGACGCCGCCGCCGTCGCGAAGAACTTCGACACCTACGGCCTGGGCGACGCCGACCGCGGGCTCACCGTGTCCGAGGCGATCAACAACTACGCCGGCAGCGAGGTGGTCGACGAGGACACCGTCACGTTCCGCTTCTCCGCCCCGTCGCCCGGGTTCCTGCAGGCCACGTCCACCATCAACTCCGGCCTGCTGTCACCCGATACGCTCGACGGCACGATCGAGGATTTCGGCGCGGGCAATGCGGCCGACATCATCGGCTCCGGTCCGTTCACCGTCACCGACGAGAAGCTCGGCACGGAGTACACCCTCGCCGCGCGCGACGACTACGCCTGGGGTCCGGAGAGCGCCGACAACGACGGCCGCCCGTACCTCGACGCCGTGCACGTGCTGATCACCCCGGAGGACTCCGTGCGCATCGGCTCGCTGCTCGCGGGGCAGGCCGACTACGTGCGCTACGTGCAGGCGTTCGACGAGGACCGTGTGGAGGGCGCCGGCTTCACGCTCTACGCCCCGCAGACCCGCGGCGTGAACAACTCGATCGCCCTGCGGCCGGACAACCCGCTGCTCTCCGACATCCGCGTGCGCCAGGCGATCATCGCGGCCGTGAACGCGCAGGAGGTGGTCGACACGCTCTTCACCGAGAACTACCCGGTGGCGACGTCGGTGCTGTCCTCCCAGGCGGTCGGCTACAAGGACGAGTCGGAGCACTACACCTTCGACCCCGACCGGGCCGAAGAGCTGCTCGACGAGGCCGGCTGGACGCCCGCAGGCGACGGCATCAGGGAGAAGGACGGCGAGCGCCTCGCGATCACGGTCTACGAGGCGAAGCCGCAGCCGCTGTCGAAGCAGACGCTGGAGCTGATCGCCCAGCAGCTCGCGAAGGTCGGCGTCGAGCTGACCGTGAAGCCCGGCGATGCCGGCACCTATGCCGAGGACACGCGCGACCCGCTGAAGACCGGGTTCTACCACTCGATGGTCGGACGCGCCGACCTCGACGTGATCAAGAGCCAGTACTTCACGAAGAACCGCGACGTGCTGATCTCGCAGGACGCGACGCTCGACGAGCTGCTGCTCGCCGTGGCCTCCGAGCCCGACGCCGACGCGCGCGTCGCCGCGTCGCAGGCCGTGCAGGACTACATCGCCGAGCAGGCCTACGTGATCCCGCTGTTCGAGGAGCCACAGGTCTACGGTGCGGCGACGTACGTGCACGGCGTGGCGTTCGAGTCGGTCGGGCGCCCCACGTTCTCCGGCGTCTGGCTCGCGGAGCACTGAGGGCGACGGTGACGCGATGAGCTTCGTCCTCCGACGAGCCGGGCAGGCCGCGATCGTGCTGGTCGCGGCCTTCACGGCCACCTTCTTCCTGCTGCAGCTCCTGCCGGGCGACGCGATCCTGATCAAGTTCTCCGACCCGAGCCTCGGGCTCTCGCCGGAGCAGCTCGACGGGATCCGCGCGACCTATGGCGCCGACCTGCCGTGGTGGGAGCAGTACGTGCACGCCGGGCTCGGCTTCCTCGCCGGCGACTTCGGCTACTCGACGCAGTTCGGCACCCCGGTGCGCACGATGCTGGCGGAGGCGCTGCCCGCCACCTTGCTGCTCGCGTCGCTCGGGCTCGCCGTGGCGCTCGTGCTGGCCGTGCTGATCGCCGGGCTGTCGTCGCTGGCGCCGTTCGCGTGGCTGCGCACGGGACTGCGCCAGGTGCCTGGCCTCTTCGTCGCGGTGCCGGTGTTCTGGCTCGGGATCCTGCTCATCCAGGTGTTCTCGTTCGGCCTCGGCTGGGTGCCGATCGTGGGAGCCGACCCGGTGAGCGGTCTCGTGCTGCCCGTGCTCACCCTGGCCGTGCCGATCTCCGCGCCCCTCGCCCAGGTGCTGGTGCGGTCGATCGACCAGGTGCAGGCGCAGCCGTTCGTGACCGTGCTGCGGGCGAAGGGCGCACCGCCGGTGTGGGTGCTCACGCGCTCGGTCGCGCGCAACGCGGCGGTGCCGACGCTCACGATCGCGGGCGTGCTGTTCGGTGAGCTCGTGGGCGGCGCCGTCGTGACGGAGACCGTGTTCGGCCGTACCGGGATCGGACGCCTCACGGAGCAGGCCGTCGCGAACCAGGACATCCCGGTGCTGCAGGGGGTGGTGCTGCTGTCGGCACTCGGCTTCGTGCTCATCAGCTTCGCGGTCGACCTCGCCACGCCGCTCATCGACCCGCGGCAGCGCACCTCCGCCCGCCGCGGTCGCCCCGAACCCCGCCGCACGCTGCAGGAGGCCACCGCATGACCGCGCCCGTGATCGCCGAGACCGCGGACGCCGTCTCCGCGACCCCCTCGGCC
>NZ_SSDQ01000091.1:0-942 GCF_004794315.1 Microbacterium sp. PF5
CTGCTTGTCCAGCTCGGACTTCTTCTTCTTTCCCATCGCGCGACGGAGGATGTCGGCCTGACCGATGTGGGCGACACGATCGCGTACTCGTTCACGGTCACGAACACGGGCAACGTCCCGTTGTCGGATGTGGGTGTGAACGACCCCAAGGTGGGCACCGTGACGTGCGATGTCACGACGCTCGCTCCCGGCGAGGTCGCGATTTGCACCGCGGCGCCGTACGTCATCACGCAGGCCGACGTCGACGCGGGAGGGGTCGAGAACTCCGCGACCGCGACGGGTACGCCTCCCGGGGAGGATCCGGTCCCCTCGGAGCCCGACACGATCGTGACGCCGGTCGATCAGGTGCCGTCGCTGCTGTTCGACAAGGTCGCCGGTGCCCCGGTGGATGTGAACGCCAATGGCATCACGGATGCGGGCGACACGATCGACTACACGTTCACGGTCACGAACACGGGTACGGTCACTGCGACGGACATCGCGGTCAGTGACCCGAAGGCCGGTGCCGTGACGTGTGATGTCGCCACCCTGGCCCCCGGTGAGGTCGCGAGCTGCTCGGCGGCGACCTACACGGTGACCGCGGCGGATGAGCGGGCCGGTGAGGTGGCGAACACCGCCACCGCGTCGGGGACGGATCCGAACGGCGACCCGGTCCCCTCCGACCCGGATTCGACGACGACCCCGTCGGAGGCCTCGGCCCCGGGGGTGACGATCGACAAGACCGCGGGTGACCCGGTGGATGTCAACGGCAACGGACTGACCGATGTGGGCGACACGATCGCGTACTCGTTCACGATCACGAACACCGGCAACGTTCCCCTCGCGGATGTGGGTGTGAACGACCCGAAGGTCGGCACCGTGACGTGCGATGTCACGACGCTCGCCCCGGGTGAGGTCGCGACCTGCGGGGCGACGTACACGATCACGCAGGCCGACGTCGAC
>NZ_SSDQ01000092.1:0-13314 GCF_004794315.1 Microbacterium sp. PF5
CAGCACGACTACACCAAGACCCTCCTCGGCGCCGCCCCCGAACCCGAGAACCTCGGCCGCCTTCGCGACCACGTCCGCGCTGAACTCGGCATCGCCTGAGTCGGTCGCGGGGAAGGAACACACACCATGGCACAGATCGACCCAGGCACCTCGGCATGGCTGCGCACCAGGAACGATCGCGAAGCGCTGCGACTCATCCTCGAGCACGGCCCGCTGACCCGCACGCGACTCGGCGAGCTGTCCGGGATGTCGAAGCCGACCGCCACGCAGATGATCGCGCGACTCGAGCGCGCCGACCTCGTGCTGCCGGTGGGGGAGGTCGCGGGCAGTCGCGGCCCGAGCGCGGTGAGCTGGGGCGTGCGGACCGACCGGGTGGCGGGGGTCGCGGTGAGCATGCTCGACGGCAGCATCCAGGCGACGCTCGTCGACGCCACCGGCCAGGAGCATCCGGTGGTCGACCTTCCGGTGATCGGCGAGGAACGCTCGCCCGAGCAGGACATCGCGCGCGCCGTCGATGCCGCATGCGCCGCCGCCGGAGCCGACCGCGACACGATCGAGGCCGTGACGATCGGCGTGCAGGCCGCGGTGGGTCAGGGGCAGGACACCCTGTCGCTCACGGACTCGCTGCCGGGGTGGCCCGCGACGGGCGCCAGAGCCCGGATCGAGGCCGCGCTCGGTGTCGCGGTGACGCTGGAGAACGACGTCAACCTCGCCACGATGGCCGAGCGTGCGGTCGGCGTGGCCCAGGACGTCGACAGCTTCGCGTTCCTCTGGGCGGGTGTGGGCCTCGGTGTCGGCGTCGACCTGGGCGGCACCATCCACCGCGGCGCGCACGGCAGTGCCGGGGAGATCGGCTACCTGACCGTGGCCGCCGGCACCGGTCAGCCCGGAGCCGTGACCACGGATCTGCTCGGCTCGCAGGTGATCCTCGACCTCCTGCCCCCCGACGACGACGGCCTCGCCGCACTCGCGCTGCACGACGAGGTGCTGCGGATGGTCGCCGACCGCATCGCGCTGACCATCGAGCCCGTGCTGGTCGTGCTCGACCCCGCCCTGATCGTGCTCGGCGGGCCGACCAACCTCGCGGGAGGACAGCGGCTCGCCGAGCTCGTGGCCGAGCGTGCCGCGGGAGAGGAACGGCCGACCCCGGAGGTGCGCCTGAGCGGAACGGGCGACAGCGCCGTGCTCCTCGGTGCCCGCCGGCTCCTGGTCGAGCAGATCCGCACGATCCTCGAAGACCGCATCCCCACCGACTGACGCCCACCGGGCACCCGCCCGAACAAGGAGGACAGATGAAACTCGCCATCGTCGGCGGAGGATCGACCTATACGCCGGAGCTGATCGACGGGTTCGTCCGGCTGCAGCGTGAACTGCCGATCGAGGAGCTCGTGCTCGTCGACACGGATCCCGACCGCCTGAGGCTCGTGGGCGGCATCTCCCGCCGCATGATGGCGCGGGGAGGGCATCCCGCGCGACTGCTCACGACCACCGACCTCGCGGCGGGTGTGAGCGACGCCGACGCCGTGCTCATCCAGCTCCGCGTGGGCGGCCAGGACGCCCGCGAGCAGGACGAGAGCTGGCCGCACGACGTCGACTGCATCGGGCAGGAGACCACGGGCCCCGGCGGACTCGCGAAGGCGCTGCGCACGGTCCCGGTGGTGCTGCGCATCGCCGACGTCGTGCGTCGCCACGCCAAGCCCGAGGCGTGGATCGTGGACTTCACCAACCCGGTCGGCATCGTCACCCGCGCCCTGCTGGAGGACGGGCACCGCGCCGTCGGACTGTGCAACGTGGCGATCGGCTTCCAGCGGCGTTTCGCCGAGGAGGCCGGAGTCGCGCCCGACCGCGTCACCCTCGCCCACGTGGGGCTCAACCACCTCACCTGGGAGCGCGGCGTGTACATCGACGGCGTCGACCAGCTCCCCGAGGCCCTCGCGACGCGGGGGCGAGAACTGGCCGACACGGTCGAGCTCCCGCCCGCCCTGCTCGCGCAGCTCGGCGTGCTGCCCTCGTACTACCTGCGGTACTACTACGCGCACGACGAGGTGCTGCACGAACAGCGTCACCACGCGACCCGCGCGGTCGAGGTGCGCGCGATCGAGCACGAGCTGCTGGCGCTCTACGCCGACCCCTCCGTCGACACCAAGCCCGAGATCCTCGAGCGGCGCGGCGGGGCGTTCTACTCCGAGGCGGCCATCGAGCTGCTGATCGCGATCCGCGGGGGCGCCGAGGTGCCGCGCGTGGTGAACCTCCGCAACGACGGGGTACTGCCGTTCCTCCCCGACGACCACGTGATCGAGGTGCCCGCCCGGTATCGCGACGGTCGCTTCCTCGCCGAGCCCGTGGCGGCACTGCCCGACGACATCCGCGGACTGATCTCCGCGGTCGCAGGCTACGAGCGGCTCGCGCTCGACGCGGCGACCGCCGGCGGGCGTGACCGCGTGCTGCGGGCGATGCGTGCGCACCCGCTCGTCCTGCAGCACGAGCGCGCCGAGAAGCTGACCGATCTGCTGCTCGCCGCCAACGCGCGATACCTGGAGTGGGCGTGACCCGCCGCGACCGGAACCGGCTCGTCCTCGCGGCGGACGGCGGCGGCTCCAAGACCGACGTGGTGCTGCTCGACACCGCGGGAGAGGTGCTCGCGTGGGAGCGCGGGACCGGGTCGAGCCCGCAGATCGACGGACTCGCCCCGTCGGTCCGCGTGATCGACGGGCTCGTGCGGCGCGCCCTCGGCGACCGCGACCCGCGTGACCTCGACGTCGTGGGGCTGTACCTGTCCGGACTCGACCTCGCGGAGGAGATCGCGGCGTTCCGTGCGGCCATCGCGCCGCTGCCCTGGTCGCCGGGCGCGATCGTGGAGAACGACCTGCACGCACTCCTGCGCGCCGGAACCGACGCGCCGGACGCCGTCGCCGTGATCTGCGGCACGGGCATGAACGCCATCGGGGTGCGGGCGGATGGGGCGCAGGTGCGCTTCCCCGCGTTGGGCCCGCTCTCGGGCGACTGGGGCGGGGGCGCCGAACTGGGCGACGCGGTCGTATGGCACGCCGCACGGGCCGAGGACGGCCGGGGACCGCACACCCTGCTGGTCGAGCGGCTTCTCGCCGCGGTCGACGCCTCCTCGGTCGCCGCGCTCATCGAGGACGTGCACCTCGGACGACGGCCGGCTCAGGCCTTCGCGGCTCTCGCACCGCTGCTGTTCGAGGCGGCGGCCGCGGGGGACGAGGTCGCACGGCAGGTGGTGCGGCGTCAGGCGGACGAGGTCGTGGCGTTCGTGCGCGCCTGCGTCGACCGGCTCGGGCTTCGCGCGGTCGAGCTGCCGGTGCTGTTCGGCGGCGGAGTCGCACGAGGCCGAGACCCGCTGCTGCTCGCGAGCATCCACGCGGGGCTTGCGGAGCACGCGCCCTCAGCGCGGCTGGAGATCGTGGACGCGCCGCCTGTGCTGGGGGCGGCGCTCCTCGTGCTCGACGCCGCGGGGGCGGAGGCGACCGCGAAGGTACGCGCCCGCGACCACCTCAGCTCGGATCTTCGGCACGCGGCCGAACCCGTCGTGGTGCGCTGAGACCGCCCTCGCCGCAACGGGAACGGGCGCCGCGACCGAGTGGTCGCGGCGCCCGTTGCGGTCGAACGATCAGCCGAGGGTGACGGCCGAGCGCAGCAGCGTCGCCTGCTCCGCGGCGTGCACCTTCGACGATCCGGTCGCGGGCGAAGCGGACGCCGGGCGCGAGATCGGACGGAACGTGCGGTCGCCGGGGACATCCGCGAATGCGAGCGCGAGGAACGGCCAGGCGCCCTGGTTCTCCGGCTCCTCCTGCACCCACACGAGCTCGGCGTTCGGGTAGGAATCGGTGATGGCCTTGAGCTCGTCGATCGGCGTCGGGTACAGCTGCTCCAGGCGCACCAGGGCCACCTCGGGGTTCGGGTTCTTCTCCAGCTCGGCGCGCAGATCCCAGTGCACCTTGCCCGAGTGCACGAGCACGCGCTTGACGGCGGAACGGTCGAGACCGCGGTCGTCGTCGATGACCGGCTCGAAACGGCCCTGCGTGAAGGCCTCGACCGGGCTCGTCGCCCCGCGCAGGCGCAGCATCGCCTTCGGGGTGAACACGATCAGCGGCTTGCGCGGCCGGGCGTAGGCCTGGCGGCGCAGCAGGTGGAAGTGCGAGGCCGGGGTCGACGGACGCGCGACGATCATGTTCTCCTGAGCGCACAGCTGCAGGAAGCGCTCGATGCGGGCGGAGGAGTGATCCGGTCCCTGGCCCTCGTAGCCGTGGGGGAGCAGGAGCGTGACGCTGGACTGCTGACCCCACTTCTGCTCGGCGGCGGAGATGTACTCGTCGATGACCGACTGGGCGCCGTTGACGAAGTCACCGAACTGCGCCTCCCACAGCACGAGCGCTTCGGGCGCCTCGACCGAGTAGCCGTACTCGAACCCGAGCGCGGCGTACTCGCTGAGCAGGGAGTCGTAGACGAAGAAGCGGCCCTGCGCGTCGGACAGGTTCGACAGCGGCAGCCACTCCTGGCCGTTCGCGCGGTCGTGCAGCGCGGCGTGGCGCTGGACGAACGTGCCGCGGCGCGAGTCCTGTCCGGCGAGCCGCACCGGGGTGCCCTCGACCAGCAGCGACCCGAAGGCGAGGAGCTCGCCGAAGCCCCAGTCGATGTTGCCGTTGCGGCTCATGTCGAGGCGCTTCTCCAGCAGCTGCTGGATCTTCGGGTGCACCGTGAAGCCCTCGGGCTTGTTCACGAACGCGTCACCGATCAGCTGGATGACCTCGGCGGGGACGCCGGTGATCTCGGGTGCGCCCACCTGGTCCTCGACCGGCGGGAGCTCGGGCGCGATCGGCGTGGCACCCGTCTCGGCGGCGTGCGTCTCGGCGAAAGCGATCTCCAGGCGGTTCTGGAAGTCGGCCTTGGCCTCGTCGTACTCCTCCTCGGTGATGTCACCGCGACCGACCAGCGACTCCGTGTACAGGCGGCGCACCGACCGCTTGGCCTGGATGAGGTCGGTCATGAGCGGCTGCGTCATCGACGGGTCGTCGCCCTCGTTGTGACCGCGACGGCGGTAGCAGACCAGGTCGATCACGACGTCGCGGTGGAAGCGCTCGCGGTACTCGAACGCCAGCTGCGCGACGTGGATGACGGCCTCGGGGTCGTCGCCGTTCACGTGGAAGATGGGCGCCTGGATCGTCTTGGCCACGTCGGTCGCGTACACCGAGGTGCGGGCGTCGCTCGGGGTGGTCGTGAAGCCCACCTGGTTGTTGACCACGACGTGGATGGTGCCGCCCGTGCGGTAGCCGCGCAGCTGCGACATCTGCAGGGTCTCCACGACGACGCCCTGACCGGCGAAGGCCGCGTCGCCGTGCACGAGGATGGGCAGCCAGGCGAACGTGCCGATCGGCTTGCGGTCCTGCTTGGCGCGGACGATGCCCTCCAGCACGCCGTCGACGGTCTCGAGGTGCGAGGGGTTGGCGGCGAGGTACACCGGGAGCGACGAGCCGTCGTCGGCGACGAACGTGCCCTCCGTGCCGAGGTGGTACTTCACGTCGCCGGAGCCGCGCTGGTTGCCGGGCATCTGCGTGCCCTCGAACTCCCGGAACACCTGGCCGTAGGTCTTGCCGGCGATGTTGGTCAGCACGTTGAGGCGGCCGCGGTGGGCCATGCCGATCGCCGCGCCCTCGAGGCCCGCGGTCGCCGCGCCCTGGAGGATCTCGTCGAGCAGCGGGATGAGCGACTCGCCGCCCTCCAGCGAGAACCGCTTCTGGCCGACGAACTTCGTCTGCAGGAAGGTCTCGAACGCCTCGGCCTCGTTCAGCTTGCGGAGCACCCGCAGCTGCTCGTCGTGGCCGGGCTTCTGGTACTTGACCTCGACCTTCTCCTGGAACCAGCGGCGCTGCTCCGGGTCCTGGATGTGCATGTACTCGATGCCGAGCGTGCGGCAGTACGAGTCGCGCAGCACGCCGAGGATGTCGCGCAGCTTCGCCACGCGGCGCCCGCCGAAGCCGCCCGTGACGAACTCGCGGTCGAGGTCCCAGAAGGTCAGCCCGTGGCTCTCGATCTCCAGGTCGGGGTGCGAGCGCTGCACGTACTCGAGCGGGTCGATGTCGGCCATCAGGTGGCCGCGCACGCGGAAGGAGTTGATCAGCTCCTGCACGCGGGACTGCTTGTCGACGCGCTCGGCCAGGTCGACCGCGATGTCGGGGTTCCAGCGGATCGGCGCGTACGGGATGCGCAGCGCGGCGAAGATGTCGTCGTAGAACCCGCGCTGCCCGATCAGCAGCTCGTGCACCTTCTTCAGGAACTCGCCGGACCCTGCGCCCTGGATGACACGGTGGTCGTAGGTGCTGGTGAGGGTGATGGTCTTGCCGATCGCGAGCTCGTTGAGCGTCTTCTCGCTCGCGCCCTGGAACTCGGCCGGGTACTCGAGGGCGCCGGCGCCGATGATGCAGCCCTGGCCCTTCATGAGACGCGGCACCGAGTGCACCGTGCCGATGCCGCCCGGGTTGGTGAGCGACACCGTGGTGCCCTGGAAGTCGGTGGCGGTGAGCTTGTTGCCGCGGGCGCGGGTGACCAGGTCTTCGTACGCGGCGAGGTACTCGGTGAAGGTCATGGTGTCGGCGCGCTTGATGCTCGGCACCATGAGGGCGCGCGTGCCGTCGGGCTTGGGCAGGTCGATCGCGATGCCGAGGTTGACGTGCGCGGGGGCGACGACGGAGGGCTTGCCGTCGACCTCGGCGTAGAACACGTTCTGGCTGCGGAACTCGTCGAGCGTGCGGATGAGCGCCCAGCCGATGAGGTGCGTGAAGCTGACCTTGCCGCCGCGCGTGCGGGCCATGTGGTTGTTGATGACGATGCGGTTGTCGATCATCAGCTTGGCGGGGACGGTGCGGACGCTGGTCGCGGTGGGGACGGTGAGCGACTCGTCCATGTTCGCGGCGAGGGTCTTGGGCAGACCGCGCAGCGGCGTGACCTTGTCCTCTTCGGAGGACTCGACCGGCTCCTTCGACTCGGGCTTGGGCTTCGGCGCCTGCGCGGGGATCGGGGCGGCCGCGGCGGGCTTGGCCGTCGTGCGGGCGACGGGCTGCGCACCGATCACGGGGATGGGCGCGGTGACCGGATGCGCGGGTGCGGCTGCGGTGTCAGCCGGAGCGGATCCCGTCGCGCTCGTCCCGGCGGCCGTGGCCTCGGAGTGGTACTGCTCCAGGATGGGCCACCACTCCTTGTCGACCGAGTCGCGGTTCTCCTTGAACTGCTCGTAGAGCTCTTCGACGAGCCAGGAATTGGCTCCGAACCCCCCGTCGCCACCGACGCCGGTCACCTGGTTCGACACGCTCTATCGCCCTCTTTCATCGCTGAAGATCTTCGGTGCGGAGGCACGACGCAGGAATGCGTTCGGGCGCGCACACTCTCGACCACCAAGCCTAACCTGTTTCGCCCGGGTAATCGTCGAAGCCACCCGCCCGCGCCGTCCCGATCTCGGTACCGTGGAGGCATGGAGTTCTCAGGCGCGCAGCCCACCGTCGATCTGACCTATTCGGACGTCTTCCTGGTGCCGCGCCGGTCGGGCGTCACCAGTCGGCTCCAGGTGGATCTGGCCCCGCACGACGGCACCCCGGCGACCCTGCCGCTGGTGGCCGCGAACATGAACTCGGTCACCGGGCCCCGCCTCGCCGCGGTGCTCGCCCGGCGCGGTGCGCTCGGCGTGCTGCCGCAGGACCTCCCGCTGCAGGAGCTCGACGCGGCGATCCGCGATGTGAAGAGCCAGCCCGTGCTGTGGGACACGCCGATCGTGCTGCCCCCGCACGCCACGGTGGCCGAGGCGCTGCGACTGCTGCCGGCCACCAGCGGTCACGGGATCGTGGTCGCCCAGGGGTCCGGCCCGATCGACGTGGAGCGGATCCTCGGCATCCTGCCGGCGACCCGCCTCGCGACCGCCCTCCCCGACGCGCAGCTGGGCGACCTGGTCCACCGCGGCAGCCCGTCGATCGACGCCGACGACATCGGCTCGGAGCGGCACGCGTTCGACGTGATCACCGAGGCGGACGTCGACATGGTCACCGTGGTCCACCACGGGCACCTCGTCGGCACGCTGAGCGCCCGCAGCGCCCTCCGCGCCACGCTGTACCGCCCCGCCGTCGACGCGGACGGACGACTCGCGGTGGCCGCGGCGGTCGGCATCAACGGCGACGTCGCCGCGAAGGCCCGCGCGCTCGCCGGTGCCGGGGTGGACGTGCTGGTGCTCGACACCGCCCACGGCCACCAGGAGGGCATGCTCCGCGCACTGCGCACGGTGGCCGAGCTCGGCCTCGGCCTCCCGATCGTCGCGGGCAACATCGTCACGGCCGACGGCGTGCGCGACCTCGTCGATGCGGGGGCCACGATCCTCAAGGTCGGCGTCGGCCCCGGCGCGATGTGCACGACGCGCATGATGACCGCCGTGGGGCGCCCGCAGTTCTCGGCGGTGCTGGAGACGGCGCAGGCCGCCCGCGAGGCCGGAGCGCACGTGTGGGCGGACGGGGGAGTGCGCTACCCGCGCGACGTCGCTCTCGCACTGGCGGCCGGCGCGGCCTCGGTGATGATCGGCTCGTGGTTCGCCGGCACGATCGAGGCGCCGGGCGAGCTGCAGCGCGACGCGGAGGGCCGCCTGTTCAAGGAGTCGTGGGGGATGGCGTCGACCAAGGCCGTGCAGGCGCGGTTCGAGCGCCTCGACGCATACGAGCGCGCCCGCAAGGAGCTGTTCGCCGAGGGCATCTCCTCCTCGAAGATCTACCTCGACCCGCTGCGGCCGGGTGTGGAGGACCTGCTCGACATGATCACGTCCGGCGTGCGGTCGTCGTTCACGTACGCGGGTGCCGCGACCGTGCCGGAGTTCCACGAGCGCGCGCTGGTCGGCCTGCAGTCCGCGGCCGGCTACGAGGAGGGCAAGGCGCTGCCGGTGAGCTGGTAGCACGGGCGCGGTCACGGCGGCGTTCTGTAGAATCGAGCGCACTATGGACGACCCCCCCAGTTGCCGAACATCGCCCCACCGTCCCGAACTCTCCGCGGAGAGGAATAGCTGATGGATTTCATCATGTTGGGCGTGGGGCTCCTGCTCACGGTCGGCACCGGCCTCTTCGTCGCGAGCGAGTTCGCCCTGGTCAATCTCGACCGGGCCGAACTGGAGGCGCGACAGGCCCGGGGCGAATCCCGGCTCTCGCTCACGATCAGCGCTCTCAAGCACACCTCGACGCACCTGTCGTCCGCGCAGCTCGGCATCACGCTGACCACGCTGCTCACCGGTTACACGATGGAGCCGGCGCTGTCGAACCTCCTGCGCCCGACGCTCGTCGCCTGGAGCATCCCCGAGGCCGCGGTCGCCCCGATCGCGACCGTCGTGGCGATGTTCGTGGCCACGGTGCTGTCGATGATCCTGGGTGAGCTGGTCCCGAAGAACTTCGCGCTCGCGCTGCCCCTGGCGACGGCGAAGCTCGTGATCCCGTTCCAGACCGCGTTCACGGCCGTGTTCAAGCCCGCGATCGTAGTGCTCAACGGCAGCGCGAACGGCGTGCTGCGCGGCATGGGCATCGAGCCCAAGGAGGAGCTGTCCGGCGCCAGGAGCGCGGAGGAGCTGTCGTCTCTGGTACGCCGCTCCGCGAGCGCCGGGCTGCTGGAGGCCGACACGGCGACGCTGCTCGACCGCACCCTGACGTTCTCACGCCTCACGGCCGCCGACGTGATGACGGCCCGTCCGAGCATGCACGCGATCGCCGCGGGCGACTCGGTCGACGACGTGATCCAGCTCGCGCGCCGCACGGGCCACAGCCGCTTCCCGGTGTTCGACGAGGACCTCGACGACATCACCGGCGTCGTGCACCTGAAGGCCGCGATCGCCGTGCCGCGGGAGCGGCGGGCCGAGGTGCCCGTCGGCGCCCTGGCGACCGAGCCGCTGCGCGTGCCGGAGACCGCCCACGTCGACGCGCTGATCTCCGACCTCCGCGGCCGCGGCTACCAGCTGGCCGTCGTGGTCGACGAGTACGGCGGCACGGCGGGCATCGTGACCCTGGAGGACCTGGTGGAGGAGCTCGTGGGCGAGGTGTCCGACGAGCACGACCGCACGCGGGCCGGCATCATCCGCAACCGCGACGGGATCACGTTCCCCGGCGAGCTGCGCCCCGATGAGCTGCGCAGCCGTGCGGGCGTCGACGTGCCGGAGGGCGACGTGTACGACACCGTGGGCGGCTACGTCATGAGCGTGCTGGAGCGCGTGCCGGTCGTCGGCGACGAGGTGCCGCTGGAGAGCGGCACGCTGCACGTCGTCCGGATGGACGGCCGCCGGGTGGACCGGGTGCGCTACGTGCCCAGACCGGACTCCCTCGAGGCCGAGGAGGTGTCGCGATGAGCGATTGGGTCGGCCTCGCCTGGCTGGTCGTGCTGCTGGCGGCGAACGCGTTCTTCGTCGGCGCGGAGTTCGCGGTCATCTCCGCGCGGCGCTCGCAGATCGAGCCGCGCGCCGAGCGCGGGTCCCGGGCCGCGAAGCCGGCGCTGTACGCGATGGAGCACGCCACGCTCATGCTCGCGACCTCGCAGCTGGGCATCACGATCTGCTCCCTGCTGATCCTGAACGTGTCGGAGCCGGCGATCCACCACCTGCTCGCGGTGCCGATGCACGCGCTGGGCTGGGCCGACGGCGCGGTCGACGTGGTCTCGTTCGTGATCGCGCTGCTCGTCGTCTCGTTCCTGCACGTGGTGTTCGGCGAGATGGTGCCGAAGAACCTGGCGTTCTCGGTGCCCGACCGCGCGGTGCTGATCCTCGCGTCGCCGCTGGTGTGGATCTCGAAGGTGTTCATGCCGGTGATCTGGCTGCTCAACGCGGCAGCCAACGGCGTGCTGCGGCTGTTCCGCGTCGAGCCGAAGAACGAGGCAGCCTCGACGTTCACGCTCGACGAGGTGGCCACGATCGTGAGCCAGTCCCGTCGCGAGGGCGTGCTGATGGACACCGCGGGCACCGTGACCGCCGCCGTCGAGTTCACCGACAAGAAGGCGCGCGACGTGGCGGTGCCGCTGGGCGACCTCGTGACGCTGCCGCAGACCACGACGCCGGACGACATCGAGAAGGCCGTGGCCCGCTACGGGTTCTCGCGCTACGTGATCGTCGACGACGAGGACACCCCGATCGGGTACGTGCACCTGAAGGACATCCTGCGCGCCTCGGAGGGGCCGGACGCGGACACGAAGGTGCACGAGCCGATCCCGGGCAAGCGGATCCACCACATGGTCCCCGTGCAGGAGGACACCGACCTGGAGGACGCGCTCGCCGTGATGCGACGCGCCGGCCGTCACCTGGCGAAGGTGCGCGACTCGGCGGGCGAGACGACGGCGGTGCTGTTCCTGGAGGACATCCTGGAGGAGCTCGTCGGCGAGGTGCAGGACGCCACGCGACGCGTGCGCGGGCACTGACACCGCAGCCGCCCAGCGCGAAGGCCGCCGTTCCCGATGGGGCGGCGGCCTTCGTCGTCGAGCGGCGGTTCAGCGCCAGCGGGCGCGCTCGTACTGCGGCGGCCACGCGACCTCGGCACCGAGCTCGTGCGCCGCACGCAGCGCGAAGTGCGGGTCGCGCAGCCACTCCCGACCGGCGAAGATCGCATCCGCCGCGCCGTCCGCCAGCACCTGCTCGGCCTGTGCGGCGGCGGTGATGAGGCCGACCGCCGACACTGGGATGCGGCCGCCCTGGCGCACGGTCTCCGCGAGCGGCACCTGGTAGCCGGGCGACACGGCGATGCGCTGGTGCGCGACGAGCCCGCCGCTGGACACATCGATCAGGTCGGCGCCGTGCTCGGTCGCCCACGCCCCGACCACTGCGGCCTCGTCGGGCGTGAACCCGCCCTCGGCGTGGTCGGTCGCCGAGATCCGCACGAACACCGGGACGTCGTCGCCGGCGGTCGCGCGCACGGCGTCGAGCACCCGCAGCAGCAGCCGGGCACGGTTGTGGAGCGAGCCGCCGTACTCGTCGTCGCGGTGGTTCGACAGCGGCGACAGGAACTGGTGCAGCAGGTAGCCGTGCGCGCCGTGCAGCTCCAGCACGTCGAAGCCGGCGTCGAGCGCGCGCCGCGCCGCCGTGGCGAACGCCTCGACCACGCGGTCGATGCCCGCCGCGTCGAGGGCGACCGGATCCGCGAACCCGTCGAAGGCCACGGCGGACGGAGCCACGGTGGTCCAGCCGCCCTCGGTCGCGGGCACGGAGCCGCGCTCGGGCGCCCACGGCCACCATGTCGACGCCTTGCGACCCGCGTGCGCGAGCTGGATGCCGGCGAGCGAGCCCCGGTCGTGGATCGCCCGGACGACGGGGGCGAGGGCGTCGCGCTGCTCGTCGGTCCACAGCCCGAGGTCGCGCGGCGAGATGCGACCCTCCGGCACCACGGCGGTGGCCTCGGCGACGATCAGCCCGGCGCCGCCCGAGGCGAACTGCGCCAGGTGGGCGTGGTGCCACTCCTGCGCGACGCCGTCGAGGGCGCTGTACATGCACATCGGGGAGACCCACAGGCGGTTGCGGAACGTGGTCGAGCGGATGGTCAACGGGGAGAAGAGGAGGCTCACGGTTCGACGCTACCGGGGCTCGGGAGGCGGCGGGGCCGCCCGCTAACGTGGAGGCATGAGCGAAGCGCGCGAGTGGTCACGCGTCGACACGGCCCGGTTCGTCCGCGCCGCGACGCGCGACGACGACAAGTACTCGCGCGGCGTGGTGGCCCTGCGCACCGGTTCGCCCGCGTACCCCGGGGCCGCCGTGCTCGGGGTCGAGGCCGCGTGGCGCGCCGGGGCGGGCTTCGTGCGGTATGCGGGAGAGCAGCGCGTGATCGACGCCGTGCTCGCCCGCCGCCCGGAGACCGTGGGCGGGCCCGACACCGGGCGCACCCGGGTCGGAGCGTGGGTCATCGGCTCCGGCACCGACCCCGAGGAGCGGACGGACGCCGAGGCGCGGGCGCTGCGCGAGATCGTGTCGGGCAGGGCCCCGGTCGTGATCGACGCCGGCGCACTCGACCTGGCGTCCGGCGCGACCGCGCCGTTCGTGGTGACCCCGCACGCGGGGGAGTTCGCCCGGCTTCGGGAGCGCCTCGGTCTCGTCGACGCGGATCAGGACACGGCGGCCGAGGTGCGACGGATGGCCGCGGAGCTGCACGGCGTCGTGCTGCGCAAGGGGGCCCGCACGCTGATCGCGGGACCCGACGGCCCGGTGATCGCCGTGGACGCGGGCACCGGGTGGCTCGCGACCGCGGGCACGGGCGATGTGCTGGCCGGCGTGCTCGGGGCCGTGATCGCGGCCAACCCCGGTGCTCCGCTCGCCGA
>NZ_SSDQ01000093.1:0-41479 GCF_004794315.1 Microbacterium sp. PF5
CAGGGGAGCGGAGGGCGCGCTCGCGAACCGCGGCGGAAGCCGATGGCCCGCGCCTCCCGGGGGGCCGGCGGGTGCGGCGCTCGGGGCGCCGGGGTCCGTCACGACGTGCCCATTCGCTGATGCCTTCCGGTCGGGCTGCGGAGATCTGCTGTCAGCGTATTGGACCGGCGCTGCGTCCCGCGACCGGCCGGTGACAGGATGAGTCGATGGCACAGGTGAGCGTCCGACGGATGACGACCGACGAGTTCGAGGAATGGATGGGGGCGATCGCCCGCGAGTATGCGGCGGAGCAGGTCGCTGCCGGCCGGTGGGAGAGGGACGGCGCCGTCGATCGCGCGCGGGCGGAGAATGCGCGGATGCTTCCGAAGGGACCAGCGACGTCGCGCATGCTCGTGCTGCGAGGGCTCGACGAGGACGGACGTCCGATCGGTCGCGCCTGGGTGGGGCTCGACCACCCGCGAGGGGCGCCCGGCGTCGCGTTCCTCTATGACATCGAGGTCGTGCGGGATCGCCGAGGAGAGGGCCTGGGCAGGGCGTTGCTCGCCGCGGTGGAGAGCGCGGCGCGCGATGCCGGTGCCGAGGCGCTGGAGCTCAACGTGTTCGGCGGCAACGCGGCGGCGATCCGCATGTACGACGCGGCGGGTTACGCGGTCGTGACGCAGCAGATGCGGAAACGGCTCTGAGCGCTGACGCTCTGCCGTGGGAGAGGGGGTGACGGGAATCGAACCCGCGCAATCAGTTTGGAAGACTGAGACTCTACCATTGAGCTACACCCCCGGAACCGGAGTCCGGACTCCCACGATCATAGCGGACGGTCGGGCATGCTCCGGTCCGTTAGACTCGGTGGGGCTGAATCTGCGTGCGGATTCCCCGGGGCGTAGCTCAGCTTGGTAGAGCGCCCGCTTTGGGAGCGGGAGGTCGCAGGTTCAACTCCTGTCGCCCCGACTCAGATCCTCGACTTTTCAGCCGCGTCCGCGCGGAAACCACAAGGAGAACACACCAGCATGGCGAACAGCACCGTCGAGAAGCTGACCCCGACCCGGGTCAAGCTCAGCATCACGGTCACCCCGGAAGACCTCAAGCCCAGCATCGCTCACGCCTACGAGCACATCGCCCAGGACGTGCAGATCCCCGGCTTCCGCAAGGGCAAGGTCCCCGCGCCGATCATCGACCAGCGCATCGGCCGCGGCGCGGTCATCGAGCACGCGGTCAACGAGGGCCTCGACAAGTTCTTCCGCGAGGCGACGACCGAGCACAAGCTGCGCATCGTCGGCCGCCCGGCCGCCGAGATCACGCAGTGGCCGAACGAGAAGGACTTCTCGGGCGACCTGCTCGTCGACATCGAGGTCGATGTCCGTCCCGAGATCGAGCTCCCCGACTACGCGGGTGTCACGCTGACCGTCGACGCCGTCGAGGCCGACGAGGCCGCGCTCGACGCCGAGCTCGACAACATGCGCGCCCGCTTCGGCACGCTGATCCCCGTGGACCGTCCGGCCGCGAAGGGCGACTTCGTCGAGCTCGACCTGGTCGCGACGATCGACGGCGCCGAGATCGACCGCGCCGAGGGCGTCTCGTACGAGATCGGCTCCGGTGAGCTGCTGGAGGGCATCGACGACGCGGTGGAGTCGCTCACCGCCGGCGAGGACACCACGTTCCGCTCCGCCCTGGTCGGCGGAGACCACGCCGGCAAGGAGGCGGAGGTCTCCGTCACCGTCAAGGCCGTCAAGGAGCGCGAGCTGCCCGAGGCCGACGACGAGTTCGCGCAGATCGCCAGCGAGTTCGACACGATCGCCGAGCTCCGCGCGAGCCTGGCCGAGCGCGTCGCGCAGCAGGGCGTGTTCACGCAGGGTTCCGCCGCCCGCGACAAGCTCGTCGAGACGCTGCTCGAGCAGATCGACATCCCGGTTCCGCCGCAGCTCATCGAGGACGAGGTGCACAACCACCTCGAGGGCGAGGGTCGCCTGGAAGACGACGTGCACCGCGCCGAGGTCACCGAGGCGAGCGAGAAGCAGTTCCGCACGCAGGTGCTGCTCGACACGATCGCCGAGCAGGCCGACGTGCAGGTCTCGCAGGAGGAGCTCTCGCAGTACCTCATCCAGTCCGCCGCGCAGTACGGCATGGCTCCGCAGGAGTTCGTCGAGGCGCTGCAGTCGTCCAACCAGCTGCCCGCCCTCGTCGGTGAGGTCGCCCGCAACAAGGCGCTCGCGATCGCGCTGGGCAAGGTCAAGGTCGTCGACACCAACGGCAAGCCCGTCGATCTGTCCGACTTCGTGGTGACCGACGACGAGGCCGCTCAGGACGAGGCCGCCGAGGAGACGCCCGCGGAAGAGAAGCCCGCCGCCAAGAAGGCTTCCGCCAAGAAGGCTCCGGCCAAGAAGGCTCCGGCCCAGAAGGACGCCGACGCGGAGGAGAAGCCCGCCGCCAAGAAGCCGGCCGCCAAGAAGGCTCCGGCCAAGAAGGCTGCCGACAAGGGCGAGTGATCGCACGAACGGTGAAGAGGGCGGATGCTGCGGCATCCGCCCTCTTCTTTCGCATCGACGAGGAGGATGCATGAGCGCATGGGACGACCGGGTCGAGCAGGTGTGGGCCGAGGCGACCGGTGACGAGGTCGGCGACGAGACGATCGCACGGATCGACGCCCTGGCCGCCGAGCGCGGCCCGGACGACGCGCGGGCGGAGTTCGAGCGGGCGGGCGCCAGGGACTCCGCAGGGCGCCCGGCCGAGGCGGTCGAGCTGTATCGCCGGGCGCTGGCTCTCGGGCTCGATGAGGAGCATCGCCCGCAGTGCGTGATCCAGCTGGCGAGCTCGCTGCGCAACCTGGGGGAGTACGACGAGGCGCTGGCGGTGATCCGCGCCGAGGAGGAGGCCTCCGCCGACGGCCCGTACCGCGACGCGGTCGCCGTGGTGCATGCGCTGATCCTCGCGAGTGCCGGACGCCCGCATCAGGGGCTCTCGGTGGCGCTGCTGGCGCTGGTTCCGCACCTGCCGCGCTATCACCGTTCGATGACCGCGTACGCGCAGGAGATGGCCGAGCGCGACACCTGATATGCCGACGGCGAACACGACCTGAGTGCTGCGTTGACGCCGGTAGATTCGAATCACTGAAACACGGAAGCAGGAGCTGACATGGCTGAACCCCTCGTCGCGACAAGCGTCTTCGACAGGTTGCTGAAGGACCGCATCATCTGGCTCGGCTCGGAGGTGCGAGACGAGAACGCCAACGAGATCTGCGCGAAGATCCTCCTTCTCGCCGCCGAAGACTCCGAGAAGGACATCTACCTCTACATCAACTCGCCCGGCGGCTCGATCACCGCAGGCATGGCGATCTACGACACGATGCAGTTCGTGCCGAACGACATCGTCACGGTCGGCATCGGCATGGCCGCCTCGATGGGTCAGCTGCTGCTGACCAGCGGCACAAAGGGCAAGCGCTACATCACGCCCAACGCGCGTGTGCTGCTGCACCAGCCGCACGGCGGCTTCGGCGGCACGGCGAGCGACATCCAGACCCAGGCGCAGCTCATCCTGTCGATGAAGAAGCGTCTCGCGGAGATCACGGCGGGCCAGACCGGCAAGCCGGTCGAGCAGATCAACGCCGACGGAGACCGCGACCGCTGGTTCACGGCGGAGGAGGCCCTCGAGTACGGCTTCGTCGACCACATCCGCGAGCACGCCAGTGATGTCACCGGCGGCGGCGGCACGGGCGCCGAGTGAGGATGCGAGAGGACACCATGTACACACCCACGTTCCAGTCCGCCGGAAACCTGCCGTCCAGCCGCTACGTGCTCCCGCAGTTCGAGGAGCGCACGGCCTACGGCTTCAAGCGCCAGGACCCGTACAACAAGCTGTTCGAGGATCGCGTGATCTTCCTCGGCGTGCAGGTCGACGACGCGTCCGCCGACGACGTGATGGCGCAGCTGCTCGTTCTGGAGAGCCAGGACTCCGAGCGCGACATCACGATGTACATCAACTCGCCCGGTGGCTCGTTCACGGCCATGACCGCGATCTATGACACGATGCAGTACGTCGCGCCGCAGATCCAGACCGTGGTGCTGGGCCAGGCGGCGTCGGCCGCGTCGGTGCTGCTCGCCGCGGGTGCGCCGGGCAAGCGTCTGGCCCTGCCGAACGCCCGCGTGCTCATGCACCAGCCGGCGATGGGCGAGGCCGGTCACGGTCAGGCGTCGGACATCGAGATCCAGGCCGCCGAGATCCTCCGGATGCGCACGTGGCTCGAGGAGACCATGGCGCGTCACACCGGCAAGCCCGTGGAGCAGGTGAACCGCGACATCGATCGCGACAAGATCCTCTCCGCCAACGAGGCGCTGGAGTACGGCATCGTCGACCAGGTGCTCACGTCGCGCAAGCGCGCGTAAGCCCCGCCGTTCGAGAGGGCGTCCGTCGAGAGACGGGCGCCCTTTCGCGTGCCCGGCGGATGTGCGTCGGGACGGGGGTCGGGTGCGCATATGAGCAGAAGCGTGCGCGAACGCTGAATCGGGCCTACCCTGGACAGGGAAGGAGGATGCCGTGGAAGAAGACCTGCTCATGGTGCGCGTGGCGGAGCTGTACTACGACGAGGACAAGACGCAGGACGAGATCGGCGGCCTCCTCAAGATCTCCCGCTGGAAGGTCGGGCGGCTGCTCACCCAGGCCCGGGAGAGAGGGATCGTGCGCATCGAGATCGTGCACCCCCGTGCACGTCGCCTCGGGCTCGAGAGAGAGCTCGTCGAGCGCTTCGGGCTCAAGGACGCGGTGGTCGTGCCCGCTCCGGAGGGCGACGACGGCACGCTCGAGCGGGTGGCCCAGGCGGCCGCCGACTTCCTGACCGCGATGCGTCCGGTACCCCGCACGCTCGGCGTGAGCTGGGGCAAGACCCTCCGCGCCGTCGCCGAGGCGCTCCCCGACGGCTGGGCCAACGGCGTCACCGTCGTGCAGCTCAACGGCGGGGTCAGCCTCAACCGCCGCTCCGGAGGCGCGGCAGGACTGGCCGTCACGATCGCGCAGCGCGCGTCCGGCCAGGTCTCGCTGCTGCCGAGTCCCGCGATTTTGGAGCACGTCGAGACCAAGCGGGCCATCGAGGGCGACCGCACCGTCGCGGCCGTGCTCGAGGAGGCCGCGGAGGCGCAGGCGTTCCTGTTCACCGCCGGTCCCTGCGACGCGTCGTCGGCGCACGTCGAGAACGGCTACCTCCGCGCGGACGACGTCGAGGAGCTCGCACGCCGCGGAGCCGTCGGCGACGTGCTCGGCCGCTACGTCGACGCGGAGGGGAACATCGTCGACCCGCAGCTCGACGCCCGCACCGTGGGCGTCTCGCTCGACCGGCTGCGCGGCGCCGACCGCGCGGTCTTCGTGACCGCGGGACCCGCGAAGCACGACATCGCACGAACGGTGGTGACCAGCGGCCTGTGCAGCGTGCTGGTCACCGACGAGACCACAGCACGAGCATTGTTGGAGGAACAGTGACCACCACAGAACTCAGCCGCAGGGCGGCGGTGGACGTCCTCGGCGGAGAGCCGGACGACGCCACGCTGCGCCGCTTCCTGCACGGACTCCCGGGCGTCGACGCGGTCGGGCTGGAGCAGCGGGCGGCCGGTCTCGGCACCCGCTCGATCAAGACGACCTCGAAGGCCTGGGCGCTCGACACCATCATCCGCCTGATCGACCTCACGACGCTCGAAGGCGCCGACACCCCCGGCAAGGTGCGCTCGCTCGTCGCCAAGGCGAAGACCCCGGACGCCGCCGACCCCTCCACGCCGCGCGTGGCCGCGGTGTGCGTCTACGGCGACATGGTCGGCGGCGCGGTCGAGGCGCTGGGCTCCCTGCACGGCGACCCGGACGACGGCCTCATCTCGGTCGCCGCGGTCGCCACGGCGTTCCCCAGCGGCCGGTCGTCGCTCCCGATCAAGCTGGCCGACACCGCCGAGGCGGTCGCGGCGGGCGCCGACGAGATCGACATGGTGATCGACCGCGGTGCTTTCCTCTCCGGGCGGTATGGCCTGGTGTTCGACCAGATCGCCCAGGTCAAGGAGGCCTGCCGCCGCGAGGACGGCTCCTACGCCTCGCTCAAGGTGATCCTGGAGACCGGTGAGCTGAACACGTACGACAACATCAAGCGCGCGTCGTGGCTCGGGATCCTGGCGGGCGGCGACTTCATCAAGACGTCGACCGGCAAGGTGCAGCCCGCGGCCACGCTGCCCACCACGCTGCTCATGCTGGAGACCGTGCGCGACTGGTACCGCGGCACGGGCGAGCGGATCGGCGTGAAGCCGGCCGGTGGCATCCGCTCTTCGAAGGACGCGGTCAAGTACCTCGTCACCGTGGCGGAGACCGTGGGGGAGGAGTGGCTGCAGCCGCACCTGTTCCGCTTCGGCGCCTCCAGCCTCCTCAACGACGTGCTCCTGCAGCGACAGAAGCTCCGCTCCGGCCACTACTCGGGCCCCGACTACGTCACCATCGACTGACGGGAAGACGACCATGTCATTTCTGGAATACGCTCCGGCACCGGAGTCCACCGCGATCCTGAACCTCCGGGACAGCTACGGCCTGTTCATCGACGGCGAGTTCGTCGACGGCTCGGGCACCCCCTTCACGACCATTTCCCCGTCGAGCGAGAAGCGCATCGCCGAGATCGCGTCCGCGAGCGAGGAGGACATCGACCGTGCGGTCGCCGCCGCCCGCCGCGCCTACGACAAGACGTGGTCGAGGATGAGCGGCCGCGACCGCGGCAAGTACCTGTTCCGCATCGCGCGCCTGGTGCAGGAGCGCGCGCGCGAGCTCGCGGTCGCCGAGAGCCTCGACAACGGCAAGCCCATCAAGGAGAGCCGCGACGTGGACGTTCCCCTCGTCGCCTCCTGGTTCTTCTACTACGCGGGCTGGGCGGACAAGCTCGACTACGCCGGGCTCGGCGCGAACCCGCGGTCGCTCGGCGTCGCCGGACAGGTCATCCCCTGGAACTTCCCGCTGCTCATGCTCGCGTGGAAGCTCGCGCCCGCTCTCGCCGCCGGCAACACGGTCGTGCTGAAGCCGGCCGAGACCACGCCGCTCACGGCCCTGCTGTTCGCGGAGATCCTGCAGCAGGCCGACCTGCCCGCGGGCGTCGTGAACATCGTCACGGGTGCCGGGCAGACCGGGGCCGCGCTCGTGCGCCACCCCGACGTGGACAAGGTCGCCTTCACGGGTTCCACCGGCGTGGGTCGCGACATCGCTCGCGCGGTCGCCGGGACGAACAAGAAGCTGACGCTGGAGCTGGGCGGCAAGGCGGCGAACATCGTGTTCGACGACGCCCCGATCGACCAGGCCGTCGAGGGCATCGTCAACGGCATCTTCTTCAACCAGGGCCACGTGTGCTGCGCCGGCAGCCGCCTGTTGGTGCAGGAGTCCATCCACGACGAGGTCGTCGACCGGCTCAAGGCCCGGCTGTCGACGCTGCGCCTCGGCGACCCGCTCGACAAGAACACCGACATCGGCGCGATCAACTCCGCCGCCCAGCTGGCGCGGATCCGCGAGCTGAGCGACATCGGCGAGGCGGAGGGTGCCGAGCGCTGGACCGCCGACTGCGCCATCCCCGACCAGGGCTTCTGGTTCGCGCCGACGATCTTCACCGGTGTCGAGGCCGCGCACCGCATCGCGCGCGACGAGGTGTTCGGGCCCGTGCTGTCCGTGCTGACCTTCCGGACGCCCGCCGAGGCGATCGCGAAGGCGAACAACACCCCGTACGGCCTCTCCGCGGGGATCTGGTCCGACAAGGGCTCGCGCATCCTCGCCGTCGCCGACCGGCTGCGCGCCGGTGTGGTGTGGGCCAACACGTTCAACCGTTTCGACCCGTCGAGCCCGTTCGGCGGCTACAAGGAGTCCGGATACGGCCGCGAGGGCGGCCGCCAGGGGCTCACCGCGTACCTCAAGGGAGCCGCAGCATGAGCAAGCGACTGAGCGTTCCGAAGACCTACAAGCTCGCGATCGGCGGGGCCTTCCCCCGCAGCGAGTCGGGTCGCACGTACGAGGTGGTGTCCCGCAAGGGCGGCTTCCTCGCGAACGCCGCCAAGGCCTCGCGCAAGGACGCCCGCGACGCGGTCACCGCGGCGCGCGCGGCCGTGAAGGGATGGTCGGGGGCGACCGCGTACAACCGCGGCCAGGTGCTGTACCGCGTCGCGGAGGTGCTGGAGGGGCGCCGCGCGCAGTTCATCGACGAGATCGTGGCGCAGGAGGGCGTGTCGTCCTCGGCGGCCACCGCGCAGGTGGACGAGGCGATCGACCTGTGGGTCTGGTACGCGGGCTGGTGCGACAAGTACGCCCAGGTGGCGGGCAACGCGAACCCCGTGTCCGGTCCGTACTTCAACATCTCCGTGCCGGAGCCGACCGGCGTGGTCGCGATCGTCGCGCCGCAGGACTCGGCGCTGCTCGGGCTCGTCTCGGTCGTGGCACCGGCGCTGGTCGCGGGCAACACGGTCGTCGTGATCGCGAGCGAGCAGCACCCGCTGTCGGCGATCAGCCTCGCGGAGGTGCTGGCCACGAGCGACCTCCCCGGCGGTGTCGTGAACGTGCTGACCGGGTCGCCCGCGGAAATGGCGCCGTGGCTCGCCGCGCACCAGGACGTCAACGCGCTCGATCTGTCCGGCGCGGGAGCGCTCGACTGGGTCGACCTGCAGATCGCCGCCGCGGAGACCCTGAAGCGCGTGGTCGCTCCGGGCGAGGTCGTCGCGTCGCCCGAGCGGATCGCCGCGTTCACCGAGGTGAAGACCGTCTGGCACACCAAGAGCATGGTCTGAGCTCGGACCGCACGAGGGGCCCCGTCGCGCATCCCGCGGGCGGGGCCCTTCTCGATGCCGGGGCCGCGCGGAAGCGAGTCCGCGCCAATGCGGCCCGGTGTCGCATGCAGCGGTTAGGCTCGAAGGACGATCTCTGATCCCCCATAGGAGGACGCGCATGGCCCGCATCGGTGAAAGCGCTGACCTGTTCAAGTGTTCTTTCTGCGGAAAGAGCCAGAAGCAGGTGCAGCAGCTCATCGCGGGTCCCGGCGTGTACATCTGCGACGAGTGTGTCGAGCTGTGCAACGAGATCATCGAGGAGCGCATGGCGGAGTCGTCCGCCGAGGGTGTCGCCGAGTTCGAACTGCCCAAGCCGCGGGAGATCTTCTCGTTCCTCGAGGAGTACGTGGTCGGCCAGGAGCCCGCGAAGCGCGCCCTCGCCGTCGCCGTCTACAACCACTACAAGAGGGTCCGTGCGCACGGCACCCTGCAGCCGGCGGAGCAGAAGGCCGAAGAGGTCGAGATCGCCAAGAGCAACATCCTGCTCATCGGGCCGACCGGCTGCGGCAAGACCTACCTGGCACAGACGCTCGCCAAGCGCCTCAACGTGCCGTTCGCCGTCGCCGATGCCACCGCGCTCACCGAGGCGGGCTATGTGGGTGAAGACGTGGAGAACATCCTCCTCAAGCTCATCCAGGCCGCCGACTACGACGTGAAGCGCGCCGAGCAGGGCATCATCTACATCGACGAGGTCGACAAGATCGCCCGCAAGGCCGAGAACCCCTCGATCACCCGCGACGTGTCGGGCGAGGGCGTGCAGCAGGCACTCTTGAAGATCATCGAGGGAACGGTCGCGTCGGTTCCGCCGCAGGGCGGCCGCAAGCACCCCCACCAGGAGTTCCTGCAGATCGACACGTCGAACGTGCTGTTCATCGTGGCCGGCGCCTTCGCCGGGCTGGAGGACATCGTGTCGGCGCGCGTCGGCAAGCACGGCGTCGGCTTCGGCGCCCCGCTGCACGACAAGGGCAAGGACCTCGACCTGTTCAGCGAGGTGCTGCCGGAAGACCTCCACAAGTTCGGCCTCATCCCCGAGTTCATCGGGCGTCTGCCGGTCGTGACCAACGTGTCGCCGCTCGACCAGGCCGCGCTGATCGACATCCTCACCGGCCCGCGCAACGCGCTCGTGAAGCAGTATCAGCGCATGTTCGAACTCGACGGCGTGCAGCTGGAGTTCGAGGAGGAGGCGCTGCGCTCGATCGCCGACCTCGCGGTGGAGCGCAAGACCGGTGCCCGCGGACTCCGAGCGATCCTCGAGGACGTGCTCGGCCCCGTCATGTTCGAGATCCCGTCCGCCGACGATGTCGCGAAGGTCATCATCACGCGCGCCGCGGTCGACGAGGGCGCCCCGCCCACCGTGGTGATGGAGCGCAAGCGCAAGAGCGCCTGACCCCGACCGACGCCGGCGGGGCGGTCAACCGACCGGCATGATGAGGTCGGTGCGCAGGTCCTTCGGCGCCGTGTCCGGGTCGGAGACGTACACCTCGATCCAGACGCCGCGCGGATGGAGGTCCGCCTCCGCCGCCCGTGCGACGAGAGCCGCCCATCCGGCCCCGAGACCGTCGTAGGAGCCGAGGACGGTGGTCGCCACCGCGGATCCGGACGGAAGCGTGGATGCGACGATGGCGGTGCCGTCACCGGTGGCGAGGGGGTCGGACGGCGGGGCCTGCACGGGGAACCCGAGCTCGAGATCGAACACGCCCATCGGGTCGCCGTGGTAGATCGCCAGTGCCGGACCGGCGGGAAGCAGCGTGCCGGCGGCGAACGCGTCGCCGATGGCGCGGTACCCGGAGTCGAAGGCGTCACGGAGATCGGCGAGACGGAGCGCCTCGTGGCGGATGACCGCGAGCGGGACGGGGTCGAGGTCGAGCCGGTCGGCAGGGCCGAACGGGGCGTCGGAGAAGGCGTTCATGTGCTCAGGGTGCCACGGGTCAGCCGTCGAGTCCACGGCGCTTCAGCAGCGGCGCGATCTCGGCGTCGCGGCCGCGGAAGTCGCGATACGCCTCCAGGGGGTCCTTCGACCCGCCGACCCCGAGCAGACGCTCCCGGAAGCGGTCGCCGTTCTCGCGGGTGAGGCCCCCGTTCTCCCGGAACCACTCGACCGTGTCGGCGTCGAGCACCTCGCTCCAGATGTATGAGTAGTACCCCGCGCTGTAACCGCCGGAGAACACGTGCGCGAAGTACGTCGACGAATACCGCGTCGGCACGGCGGGGTCGTCGAGCCCGATGTCTGCCAGCGCCGCGGCCTCGAACGCCGCGACATCGTCCACGTCGTCGTCGACGGAGAGCCGATGCCAGGCCTGGTCGAGCCAGGCGGCGGCCAGATACTCGCTCGTCGCGTGTCCCTGATCGAAGGTCTCGGTTGCCCGGAGGCGGTCGACGATCGCGGGGTCGAGCGGCTCTCCCGTCTCGTGGTGGCGGGCGTAGTTGTCCAGGACCTCGGGCCAGAGGATCCACATCTCGTTGACCTGACTCGGGAACTCGACGAAGTCGCGGAACACGTTGGTGCCGGCGAAGTGGGGATACGTCACCGTCGCGAACAGGCCGTGCAAGGCGTGCCCGAACTCGTGGAACAGCGTCGTCACCTCATCGAGCGTCAACAGCGTGGGCTCTCCCTCTCCGGGCTGGGGGACGTTGAGGTTGTTGACCACGACGGGCGCGCTGCCGCGGAGTCGTGACTGGCTGACGATCGCGTTCATCCAGGCGCCGCCGCGCTTGGAGTCGCGGGTGTAGAGGTCGAGCACGTAGAGGCCGAGCGGGGAACCGTCGGCGTTACGCACCTCGAACACCCGGGCCCCGGGGTGGTAGGCGACCAGGTCGTCGCGCTCGCGGAAGGTGACTCCGTACAGCCGGGTCGCCGCGAAGAACACGCCGTCCTGCAGCACGCGCTCCGCCTCGAACCAGGGGCGCAGCGCAGCCGTGTCGATGTCGTAGCGGGCCGTACGCACCTTCTCGGTGTAGAACGCCCAGTCGTGCGCCTCGACCGGGAAGGGAGCGGGCTCCGACTCGTCGACCAGCGCCTGGAGCGCCGCGCGCTCGGCGCGCGCGTTGCGGGCCGACGGAGCAGCCAGCCGGCGCAGCATCCGTTCGACCGCCTCGGGAGAGCCCGCCGTCTCGTCGGCTGTGACGTATGCCGCGTGCGAGGGGTGCCCGAGAAGTGCGGCGCGCTCGGCCCGCAGGCGCACGATCTCGCGCAGGACCGGACGGTTGTCGTTCGCGTTGTCGCGCGAGCCCCGGGCGCGCGACGCGGCCAGGACGCGCCGCCGGGACTCCCGGACGCGGAGGCGGGCCAGGGCGGGATGGCCGGTGAACAGCGGCAGGGTGAGGAGGTACCGGCCGTCGAGCCCGCGGTCGGCGGCGGCGCGGGCGGCCGCGGAGAGCTCGCCCTGGCTGAGGCCGTCGAGTTCGGCCGCGGAGTCGAACACGACGGCGAGGTCGTTCGTGTCGCCCAGCAGGTTGCGCTCGAAGGTGTTGGTGAGCACGGAGAGCCGCTGGTTGAGGGCCGTGAGCTCGGCTTTGGCCGCGTCGTCGAGGCCCGCGCCCGCGTGCGTCATCTCGCGGTGGTACCGCTCCACGAGGTAACGCTGCTCGGGGTCGAGGGGCAGAGCGTCGCGCTGCTCGTGCACGCGTTCGACGCGCCAGAAGAGCGCCGCGTCGAGGGTGATCGCGTCCTGGTGGGCGGCCATGAGCGGCGCGAGCTGCTCGTCGATCTCCTGGATCTCCGGTGTCGCGTCGGCCGAGCTGACCGTGTAGAACGTGTGCGCCACGCGGTCGAGCAGCTCCCCGGACCGCTCGAGCGCCTCGATCGTGTTCTCGAACGTGGGCATCGATCGCACCCGCGTGATGTTCGCGACCTCGGCGAGCTGCGCCGCGAACCCGGACTGGAACGCCGGGAGGTAGTGCTCGGCGCGGATCGCCCGGTAGTCCGGCAGTCCGAAGGGAAGGGACGACGGCTGGAGGAGCGGGTTCGTGGCGTCGGTCATTCCCCGAGCCTAACGACCCGTGCCGAGCGCATCGTCGGCCTCGGTGCGCAGCCCGACCATCACGGCGCGCAGCGCGTCGACGACCACGCGGACGGACCGCCGGCGCAGGTTCTCCGGCCGCGCCAGGACGTCGATCATGCGGTGCGTGCTCACGCCACGCAGCGGGATGCGCACGATGTCCCGGTCGTCGACGCTGCGCGACGTGAAGCGCGGCAGCATGCCGAGCACCCCGCCCGCGGCGACGACGGCGGACACGGCGCCGTAGTCGTTGATGCGGTGGAGGACGTCGACCGGGCGCCCCGCGACGGCCGACACGGCGCGCAGCACGTCGTCGGGGGAGTAGCCGGTGCGGCTGGTCACCCAGCGCTCTGCCGCCACGTCGGCGGGCTTCAGGCTCGACCGCGTGGCGAGGGGATGATCGGCGGCGACCGCCACGTCGAGCGGCTCGCGCACGAGCGTGACACTGCGCACACCCGCCGTTGGCCACGGATCGGAGTGCTCCATGCGATGCGCGAGCACCAGGTCGTACCGGGAGGTGAGGGCGGGGAACTCGCTCTGGGCGACGTCTTCGTCGGTGAGCTGCACGGTGGGCGCGGCATCCAGCGCGGACAGCTCACGCAGCAGCGGCCCGAACAGCGCCTGCCCGACGCTGTGGAAGCCGCTGAGGCTCACCACGCCCGTCGCCGCCTCCTCGAAGTCGTCGAGGGCGTGCCTCGCGGCGGCCATCGCGTCGATCGCCTCGGTGCCCGCCGCGGCCAGGACCTCTCCGGCCGCAGTGAGCACGAGCGAGCGTCCCTCGCGACGGGTGAGCGGTGTGGGGAACGCCCGCTGGAGGGCGGCGAGCTGCTGCGACACCGCGGACGGCGTGACGCGCAGGGCCTCGGCGACCGCGGTCACACTCCCGAGGGCGCCGAGCTCGCGGAGGATCTGCAACTGGTGGAGCTCCATCGCGATAGTTTAGCCAGCACTACAGGGACGATGCAGGATCTGCCGATTGTTCTACAGCGATGGATGCGCTGAGATCGAAGACATGAAGGCTTTGTTCAAGGAGGAGCCGGGCGCCGGACTCACCCTCGTCGACCGCCCCGAACCGACGGCCGGACCGGGAGACGTGGTCATCCGCGTGCTGCGGACGGGCATCTGCGGCACCGACCTGCACATCCACCGCTGGGACGACTGGGCGGCCTCCGCCATCTCGACCCCGCTCATCCCCGGACACGAGTTCTACGGGGAGGTCGTGGAGGTCGGGCCCCTGGTGCACGACATCGTCGTCGGGGACCGCGTCTCCGGCGAGGGGCACATCGTGTGCGGCACCTGCCGGAACTGTCGCGCGGGGCGCCGGCAGATGTGCATCCGCACGATCGGTCTCGGGCTGCAGCGCGACGGGGCGTTCGCGGAGTACCTGTCGCTGCCTGCCGCGAACGTCTGGGTGCACCACGCCGACGTGACCCCGGAACTCGGGGCCGTCTTCGACCCCCTCGGCAACGCCGTGCACACGGCCCTGACGTATCCGCTGGTCGGTGAGGACGTGCTGGTGACCGGGTGCGGCCCGATCGGCCTCATGGCGATCGCGGTGGCGCGGCACGCCGGTGCGCGTTTCATCGCCGCGACCGATGTGAGCGCACCGCGGTTGGAGATGGCGCGGCGCATGGGCGCGGACGAGGTGGTCGACGTGTCGCAGCGCGACGTGCGCGACGCCCAGCGCGTGCTCGGCATGCGCGAGGGCTTCGACATCGGCTTCGAGATGAGTGGGGCGGCGTCGGCCCTCCCGGCCATGATCGACAACATGAACCACGGCGGACGGATCGCGATGCTCGGGCTGCCGAGCGCCGGCTTCGAGATCGACTGGGGCAAGCTCGTCACGCACATGCTCACGATCAAGGGCATCTACGGCCGCGAGATGTTCGAGACGTGGAACGCCATGGGCGCGATGCTGCAGACCAGCGCCGCGCTGCGCGAGGCGATCGGCCGCGTGATCGCCGACGTCGTGCCGGCGCGCGAGTGGGAGCGCGGCTTCGCGGCCGCGGAATCGGCGGGAACGGGCAAGATCATCCTCGACTGGACGGAGCTGTGATGTACGGAGACTTCAGGACCCATGTGGCGGAGGAGCTCGCCGGGATCGAGGAGGCCGGGCTCACCAAGCGGGAGCGCGGCATCCGCGGACCGCAGAGCGCGGAGATCACGGCCGACGGGACGCCCGTGCTGAACTTCTGCGCCAACAACTACCTCGGCCTCGCGGACGACCCCCGGATCCTCGCGTCGGCCACCGCCGCGCTGCAGGAGTGGGGATACGGGCTCGCGAGCGTCCGCTTCATCTGCGGCACCCAGGAGCAGCATCTGGAGCTGGAGCGGCGCCTGGCGGACTTCCTCGGGACGGACGACGCGATCCTCTACTCGTCGTGCTTCGACGCGAACGGCGGGGTGTTCGAGACGCTCTTCTCGGCGGAGGACGCGATCATCTCGGACGAGCTCAACCACGCGTCGATCATCGACGGGATCCGACTCTCCAAGGCGCGTCGCCTGCGCTACCGCAACCGCGACATGGCCGACCTGGAGGAGCAGCTGCGGGCGGCGGCCGATGCCCGGTTCCGGGTGGTCGTGACCGACGGCGTGTTCTCGATGGACGGCTACATCGCGCCGCTGGCCGAGATCTGCGACCTGGCCGAGCGCTACGACGCGCTGGTGTTCGTGGACGATTCCCACGCCGTCGGGTTCGTGGGCGAGCACGGCCGCGGCACTCCGGAGCTGTGCGGGGTGTCGGACCGGGTCGACATCTACACCGGCACGTTCGGCAAGGCGCTCGGCGGCGCCTCGGGCGGGTACGTGGCCTCCCACGCCGACATCGTGGCACTGCTGCGACAGCGGTCGCGCCCCTACCTGTTCTCGAACACGCTGGCCCCCGCGATCGTGGCGGGAACCCTGACGGCGCTCGACCTCGTCGAGGGATCCGCCGAGCTGCGGGCGCGACTGCGCGAGAACGCGGCGCTGTTCCGGCGCCGGATGACCGAGGAGGGGTTCGAGCTGCTGCCGGGGGAGCACCCGATCGTCCCGGTGATGTTCGGCGATGCGGCGAAGACGGCGCGGATCGCCCAGGCCATGCAGGAGCGGGGCATCTACGTGACCGCGTTCAGCTTCCCCGTCGTCCCGCGCGGGCTCGCGCGCATCCGCGTGCAGCTGTCCGCCGCACACACGCCGGAGCAGGTGGAGGAGTGCGTCGCCGCGTTCGTGGCGGCGCGTGACGCGGTGGGCTGACGGGAGCGGATCCGGATGCAAAGAAACCCTTGCAAAGAATCGTTTGCAAGGGTATCTTTGCACTCATGACCGAACAGACCCAGGTGCGAACGCTCGACGCCGGAGCGCTGAAGGCCCTCGCCCACCCGCTTCGCGTGAAGATCTTCGACCTGCTCGCCTCGCGCGGCCCCCAGACCGCGAGCTCCCTCGCCGCGCTCGTAGGGGAGACCTCGGGTTCCACGAGCTATCACCTGCGCGCCCTCGCCGCGCACGACCTCATCCGCGAGGTCGAGGGCCGCGGCACCGCCAGGGAGCGCTGGTGGGAGCGGCCTAAGGGGCGCATCGACGTGCCGGGCCCGGACGACATGACCTCGCCCGCGAACCGCGCCGCCGCGCAGATCGTGACCTCCGAGTTCTTCCGGCTGCGGCACGAGACGCTGATGTCGTACCTGAACCGACCGGCGTCCGAGGTTCCCGACGGGTGGGGTGACGTGGGCATCACGCTCACCACGCACCTCGACGTGACCCCCGCCCAGGCACTCGCCCTGCGCGCGGAGCTGGAGGCCGTCATCGAATCGGCGATCGAGCGGTACCGCGGCCAGACCGGGCCGGACGTGCGGCGGGTGTCGGTGCGCGCCGAGCTGTTCGACCTGCCGACGCCGCCGTCCGCGGCGGGTGCGGCCGAGCCGGGGTCCGCATCATGACCGCCGCCACGCTGCACCTCTCCGCCCCCACGCGCACGGAGCGGGGGCTGCTGCGCCTCGCCGACCGCCTCACCGGACTCGTCGAGCATCGCGTGGCCGAGCGCGCGCGGCGCCGCCAGCTCGCCCTCGACCTGCTGGCGGAGCAGCAGGCTCGCCGCCACGACCCGCACGCCGTGGACCACCTGCTCGCCCAGCTCGGGGCGCCGCGCCGCTGACGGCCCCTGCCACGGACGCGAGAGCCCCGGATCCGCAGAGGATCCGGGGCTCTCGTCGCACGGGGGCTGTTCAGTCCTCGAACGGACGCGCCACCACCTCGCCGGACGCCGTCTGCACGACCTCCCAGCCCGCGTCGAGCTCGGCGAGCGCCCGGCCCTCCAGCCAGGTGAGCGTCCAGTGTCCGGTGAGCCCGCGGGCCTCGACCTCGGCGATCGCGGGGCGCAGCGCCTCCGGGACCGACGCGGGCGGCTGCGTGCCGGTGGCCCAGCGGGTGCCGAGCTGCATCACGACGCCTCGACCGGGGCGAGCTCGATCGCGGTCACCGCGAACTCCTCGGCCTCGGTGAACTCGAGCTCGGCGATGCGGCCGACCGCGCGGAGGTCGTCGGCGGCGGCGCGCAGCGCGTCGAGCTTCGCGGCAGGGGCGGCGATCGCCGCGCGCGACACCGGGGTCTTCTGCGACGCCTTCGCCTCGGTCTTCGCACGACGGATGCCGATCAGGGCCTCGCTCGCGGCGGCCAGCACCGCGGCGTCGCCCTCGATGCCCAGCGGCTCCGGCCACGCGGCGGTGTGCACGGAACCCTGCTCGAACCACGACCACGCCTCCTCGGTCGCGAACGACAGCACGGGCGCGAGCAGACGCAGGAGCGTGGACAGCGCCAGGCGCAGCGCCAGTGCCGCCGACGCCTGTCCCACGTCGTTCTGGTTGTACGCCCGCTCCTTCACCAGCTCCAGGTAGTCGTCGCAGAACGTCCAGAAGAACGCCTCGGTGAGCTCGAGCGCGCGCGCGGCGTCGTAGCGGTCGAACGCCGCGGTCGCCTCCGCCACCACGGCGTCGAGGGCCGTGAGCATCGAGGCGTCCAGCGCGTGGGTGACCTGCGCCCCCTCCGGCACCGGGAACGACAGCACGAACTTCGCGGCGTTGAGCACCTTGATGGCCAGGCGCCGCCCGATCTTCACCTGGGTCGGATTCTGCGGGTCGAACGCGGCGTCCATGCCCAGTCGGCTGGAGGCCGCCCAGTACCGCACCGCGTCGGAGCCGTGCGCGTCGAGCACGTCGGCCGGGGTGACCACGTTGCCCTTCGACTTCGACATCTTCTTGCGGTCCGGGTCGACGATGAAGCCGGAGATCGCGGCGTTCTTCCACGGGGCCCTGCCGTCTTCCAGCGTGGAACGCAGCATGGTGGAGAACAGCCAGGTGCGGATGATGTCCTGCCCCTGCGGACGCAGGTCGAACGGGGCCGTGAGCTGCCACAGCTCCTCGTCGCGCTGCCAGCCGCCGGCGAGCTGCGGCGTGAGCGACGACGTGGCCCACGTGTCGAGGATGTCGGCCTCGGCGTCGAACCCGCCCGGCACGCCGCGCTGGTCTTCCGTGTACCCGGCCGGCACGTCGGTGGTCGGGTCGATCGGCAGGCTCGCGGCGTCGGGGACGAGCACGCGGTCGTAGTCGCGGTCGCCGTTCTCGTCCAGCGCGTACCAGAGGGGGATCGGCACGCCGAAGAAGCGCTGCCGGGACACGAGCCAGTCGCCGGTGAGACCGCCGACCCAGTTCTCGTACCGCACGCGCATGAAGTCGGGGTGCCACGCGAGCTCCTGCCCGTGCGCGAGCAGCTGGTCACGCAGCTCGCCGTCGCGGGCGCCGTTGCGGATGTACCACTGGCGCGTGGACACGATCTCGAGCGGACGGTCGCCCTTCTCGAAGAACTTCACGGCGTGCTGGAAGGGCTTGCCGAGCGCGGTCAGGTCGCCCGTCTCCTGCAGCTTCTCGACGATCGCCTTGCGGGCGCTGAACACGGTCTTGCCGGCGACCTCGGCCGCGTACCAGGCGCGGGCGTCGGCGTCGGCCACGAGGGACGGAGCCTCCGGGAGGAAGCGGCCGTCGAGGCCGATCGTGGTCATGTTCGGCAGGTCGCGACCATCGGTCGTGCGCAGCTCACGCCACCAGACGATGTCGGTCACGTCGCCGAAGGTGCACACCATGGCGGCACCGGTGCCCTTGTCGGGCTGGGCGAGGTGGTGACCGTGGATCTCGATCTCGGCACCGAAGAACGGGGTGCGCACCTTCGTGCCGATCAGGTGCTTGTGCGGGCCCTCGGGGTGGGTCACGATCGCGATGCACGCGGGGAGGAGCTCCGGACGCGTGGTGTCGATCGCGATCGAGCCGGAGCCGTCCGCGAAGGGGAACTCGATCGTGTGATACGCGGCCTGCTGGTCGCGGTCCTCCAGCTCGGCCTGCGCGATGGCGGAGCGGAAGTCGATGTCCCACAGCGTCGGCGCGAGGGCCTGGTAGGCCTCGCCCCGGTCGATGTTGCGCAGGAACGCGAGCTGGCTCTGGCGGATCGTGTCGTCGGAGATCGTGCGGTAGGTCTGCGTCCAGTCCACGCTCAGGCCGAGCTGCCGGAACAGTGCCTCGAACTGCTTCTCATCCTCGATCGTGAGGCGCTCGCACAGCTCGATGAAGTTGCGCCGGCTGATGGGCTGCTGGTCGGCCGCACGGCTGGACTTGTTGTCTCCGCCCTCGAACGGCGGGGCGAAGTCGGGGTCATAGGGGAGCGAGGGGTCGCAGCGCACGCCGTAGTAGTTCTGCACGCGGCGCTCGGTGGGCAGGCCGTTGTCGTCCCAGCCCATCGGGTAGAACACGGTCTTGCCGCGCATCCGCTCGTACCGCGCCTTGACGTCGGTGTGCGTGTACGAGAACACGTGCCCGATGTGCAGGCTGCCCGAGGCGGTGGGCGGCGGGGTGTCGATCGAGTACACGCCCTCACGGCCGAGTTCCGCGGCGCGCAGACGGTCGAACAGGTAGGTGCCCTGCTCCGCCCAGGCGGCGTCCCACTTCGCTTCGAGACCTTCGAGTGCGGGCTTGTCAGGGATGGCGGACATGGAGGTCTCCTCGAGCGATGTATGCGGCACTGTGTGAGCGTGCCTGAGTGTGGGTGGTGCCGCCCAGTCTACCGAGCGTGCGGGCGGGTCGCTCGACCGCGGCGGGCGCTCGGCGCGGCGCGGACCCGCACCCGCCGCGACTGGGAGGATCGGAGCATGACATCGCCGTCGTCCTCGTCCACCCGTCCCCGGCTCGCCGACCTCGGCGTCGCGGCCGGAGCCTTCGCGCGCGGTGCGGAGAACGCGATCACCGACGTGCCCGGGGTGCGGGTCGGCCACGCCACGCTGCACGGCGACGGTCTGCACACGGGGGTCACGGCGATCGTGCCGGACGCGCTCACCGCGCGGCGCCGCAGCCTTCCCGCGAACCTCTCCGTGGGCAACGGCTACGGCAAGCTCGTCGGTGCCACGCAGCTGCGCGAGCTCGGCGCGCTGGAGACGCCGATCCTCCTCACGTCGACCCTGTCGGTGTTCCGCGTGGCCGACGCGCTGCTCGGGCACCTGCTGGCGACACCCGCGCACGCGCACACGACGACGCTGAACCCGGTGGTGGGGGAGACGAACGACGGGTTCCTCTCGGACATCCGTCGGCGGGCCGTGGGCGAGGAGCAGGTGGTCGCGGCACTGGAGGCGGCGGCGTCCGGTCCCGTCGCGGAGGGCTGTGTCGGTGCGGGTGCCGGGACGGTCGCCCTCGGCTACAAGGGCGGCATCGGCACGGCGTCGCGGGTGGCCGACGTGGCCGGAACCCCGTGCACGGTCGGCGCGCTCGTGCAGACGAACTTCAGTGGCACGCTGCGCATCGCCGGGGTGCCCCTGCCCGCGGAGGAGCTGCTCACGGACGACCCTGCGGAGCCGGTCGGGAACTCCTGCATGATCGTCGTCGCCACCGATGCGCCGGTCGACGGCCGCCAGCTCGGGCGCGTGGCCAACCGCGCCGTGTTCGCGATGCGGGGCGTCGGTGCCGACTACGCGCAGGGCAGCGGCGACTACGCCATCGCGTTCTCCGTGCACGACCCGGCGACGGGCGGGCTCGCGGCGGACGACGAGCTCTCGCCGCTGTTCGCCGCGACGATGGACGCGGTCGAGGAGGCGCTGATCAACTCCGTGCTGGCCGCCGAGACCACCGTGGGCCCCGAGGGGCGGACGGCGCACGCGGTGCCGATCGATCGGGTGCGCGAGCGCCTGGCGCGCGCCGGGGTCGTCTGACCGGCGTTCACGACCCGGGGGGAAACGTCGCCGTGGAGGACGGACGCGCGACGTGTCACGGCAACCGCGCCCGGATGTCCTGCGGTGCGAGCGGTGCTCAGTCGGCGAGCGCGGCGTGGATGCCCTCGCCGATCCGGCGCATGGCCGCGAGCACCGGGCCGCGGCCGTCCGCACCGCTGTTCCAGGTGGCCAGCACGGCGTAGGCGATGCGCCGGGTGGGCGACATGACGAGGCCCGCGTCGGCGCGGACCCGCGAGATCGTGCCGGTCTTGTTCAGCAGCCACACGCCGCGGTCGAAACCCCAGTGCGCGAGCGGGTCGAGCTCGAACGCCGAGGCGACCATCGACAGGTCCATGCCGGCACCGAGCCACCGCCGCAGCGTGTCGGCCGACGCGGGCGAGAGATCGGCGCCGTCGGCGAGCCGCGACATGAAGCGCACGAGCTCCGCGGCGTTCGCGTGCGACAGCGTCCGGGGAGCGCCGGGCGGGATCGGCCACCGCACGATGTCGTCGAGCGCGGAGGCGGTGTAGCCGAGCGCCCGGGTGTGCTCCTGCACCACGGGGATGCCGATCACGCGGCCCAGGGTGTTGGTGGCGGCGTTGTCGCTCACCGCGCCGATCAGCGCCGCCACGTCGTACAGCGACAGCTCGTCGGCCTGCAGCAGGTACCACAGCCCCGAGTCCTCGATGGCCTCCACGGGGCGCCGGGTCACGCGCTCCTCCAGCGTGCGGGTGCCCGCGTCGACCTCGGCGAGCAGCCGGTGCAGCAGGAAGATCTTGCCCACGCTCGCGGTGTCCTGCACGGCCTCGGGGTCGTGGCGCAGCAGCACCTCGCCGGTGTCGACGTCCTGCACGAGCACCGACCACACGGTGCCGTTCCCGCTCGGCAGCTCCACGTCGATCGCGCTCATGCGTCCCCTCCGTCGTCGCGCGGGCGTCCGGTCACGTGCGCCCGGATGAGCTCGCCGACCGCGCGCATGCCGTCGAGCACGGGCGCTCGCAGATCGGTGCCCGCGGTCTTCCAGTTCGCCGCGACGGCGTAGGCGACCGCGCCCTCCGGGCCGCGCAGCAGTCCGACGTCCACCCGAGCGAAGCCCACGCTGCCGGTCTTGTGACGCAGCACCAGGCCCTGGTACTCGGCCTCGACGTGCGCGAGGGGGTCGAGCAGGAACGCGTCGGCGGCCATCGACGTGTCGGTGTCGGCGGCCAGCCAGTCCAGCACGCGCGCACTCACGGCGGGGGAGAAGACCTCGCCGGCGCCGAGCCGCCGCATCACGTCGGACAGCTCGGCCGCGGTGCCGAACGACGGCGTCCACGGCAGGTCGGGCGTGCGCTCGTTGCGGATGTAGTCGTGCAGCGCGGTGTCGCGGTAGCCGAGCTCCGGGGCGACCGCGCGGACGGCGTCGAGTCCGCAGAGGTGGAGGAGCGCGTTCGTGGCGAGGTTGTCGCTCACGGCGCCGACGAGGAGTGCCGCGTCGTGCACGGTGACGCGCTGGTCGTGCATCCGGTACAGCAGCCCCGAGTCCTCGACACGGTGCTCGTCGGGGATGTCGATGCGCGCGTCCGCCGCGAGCGTCCCGTCCTCCAGCCGCCGGGCGACCTCGATGAGCAGGAAGATCTTGCCGATGCTCGCGGTCTCGCACTGCACGTCCGGGTCGTGCTCGGCCAGGGTCGCCCCGGTGTCCGCGTCGAGCAGCCGGACGGACCAGGTCGCCCGGGGGTCGAGCGGGGGGAGGGCGATCATGCCGGCAGCCCGACCGTGAGGCGCGGCTCGTCCCCGGTCGCGTCGAGCACCCCGTCCACGCCGAGCGGGATCGTGAGCGCGTGCGGGTCGTGGCCGAAGCCCTGCTCCCACAGCACCGGCACCCCGCGGTCTTGGAACTCGTCGCGCATCAGGGCGTGCACGAGCTCGAGGTCGCCGCACTCGTGCCAGGAGCCCAGCACGATGCCCGAGGCCTGGGCGAGCCGCCCGGCCCGGCGCAGCTGCGTCACGAAGCCGTCCAGCCGGTACGGCTCCTCCGTGATGTCCTCCAGGAACAGGATGCCCGGGGCGGCGACGGCGGCCTCCGGCGCCCCCAGTCCCGCCGCCAGGAGGCTGAGGTTGCCGCCGGTGAAGCGTCCCTCCGCCCGGCCCCGCGTCATGATCTCGGTCTTCGGGCCGATGAGCTCGCGTCCGCGCCAGGGCTCGAACAGCCAGCGCTGCACGTCGTCGCGCACGGTCGGCGAGTCGCGGAACACGTTGTTGCCCGCCATCGGACAGAACAGCGTGGCGACGCCGAGGTGCGCGCGCCAGGTCTCGTGCAGCGCGGTCACGTCGGACGAGCCGGTGAGCAGCTTCGGCCGTCCGTCGCGCCGGAGGGCTCCGCGCCGCATGGCCGCCCAGTCGATGCCGTCGAGCAGCCGCAGGGCGCCGTAGCCGCCGCGGGCCGTGACGACCGCGTCGACCTCGGGGTCCAGCCAGGCGGCCACGAGGTCGGCGCGGCGCAGGTCGTCGGGGCCGGCGAGGTAGGAGGCGCGCGGGTGCGGCGTGAGCACGTGCTCTCCCACCCTCACGTTCAGGCCCCACGACTCGTAGTAGTCGACGGCGCGCTGCGTGTTCTCCTCGTTGCCGGGGCCCGAGGGCGACACGATCGCCACGGTGTCGCCCGGTCGCAGCGGCGCGGAGTCCAGGTAGGGCGAGTCCGTGCCGATCGCGGTGCCCTCCATCGTGTCGGTCATGCGGTCCTCTCCTCGATGCGCGGTGCCGCAGAGAGCAGGTGCCGCGTGTACTCGTGCTGCGGGTTCAGCAGCACCTCCTCCGTGGGGCCGTGTTCCACGATCTGCCCGTGGTACATGACGGCGACCGTGTGGGCGATGTTCCACGCGAGCCCGAGGTCGTGCGTGATGACGAGCGCCGAGAGCCCGAGGCGGCGGCGCAGGTCGAGCAGCAGTCCCAGGATCTCGCCGCGCACCGAGGCGTCGAGCGAGGCGACGGGTTCGTCGGCGATCAGCATCTGCGGCTGCACGGCCAGGGCCCCGGCGATCACGACGCGCTGCCGCTGACCGCCGCTGAGCTCCTGCGGGATCGCGCCGAAGTACTGCTCGGGCGGCGTCAGCTCGGCGTCGGCGAGGCTCTGCGCCACGCGCTCGCGCTCGTCTCCGGGGTAGCGCTGCACGCGCAGGCCCTCGGCGACCGACTCGTACACGCTGTGCTTGGGGTTGAGCGCCGCCCACGGGTCCTGCAGCACCAGCTGCACCTGCGAGCGGAACTGCGCGAGCGCCCGGCCCTTCGCCGCGATCGGAGAGCCCTCGAACAGGATCTGCGACCCCGGGTCGGCGGGCTGCAGTCCCATGAGGGCGCGGGCGAGGGTCGACTTGCCCGAGCCGGACTGGCCGACCAGCGCCACGATCTCGCCGCGCCGCACCGCGAGGTCGACGTCGCGCACCGCGTGCACGGGCCGGCCTCCCGAGCGGTAGGTGACGTTGAGGCCCTTCGCCTCCAGCAGCACCTCGTCGCCGTGGACGATCTCCGGCACGTCGTCGGCGTCGCGTCCGTGCCGGGTCACCGGCGCCATGCGGGAGGCGGGGTCGCCGATGGTGGGGAACGCGTCGGCGAGCTGGCGCGTGTACGCCTGCTCGGGCGTCGTGCACACCGCGTAACTCTCGCCGACCTCGACCAGCTCGCCGTTGCGCATGATCGCGATGCGGTCGCACGCGGTCGCGAGCACCGACAGGTCGTGGCTGATCATCAGCATCGAGATGCCGCGCTCGGCGACCAGCCGGGAGATCATGTCGAGGATCTGCTTCTGCACGATCACGTCGAGCGCGGTGGTGGGCTCGTCCGCGATGATCACCTCGGGGTCGCACGCGAGAGCCATCGCGATCATGACGCGCTGCCGCTGCCCGCCGGAGAGCTCGTGCGGATACGCCTCGCCCTTCTGCGGCGGAAGGTCGACGACGTCGAGCAGCTCGCGCACCCGTTCCTTCCGCGCCTTCTCGGTCTTCCAGCGATCGGAGGCGTGCAGCTCCAGCGCCTCGTTCAGCTGCCATGCGACCGTGCGCACCGGGTTCAGCGAGTGCATCGCGCCCTGGAACACGATGGAGGTCTGCGCCCACCGCACGGCGCGCAGCTGTCCGAACGACAGCGTCGCCACGTCCTGGTCGCCCAGCAGCACGCGTCCGCTGAGTCGGGCGTTGCGGGGGAGCAGGCGCAGCACGCTCATCGCGAGAGTGCTCTTGCCCGACCCCGACTCGCCGGCGATGCCGAGGGTCTGCCCGGCGGGGAGGGTGAGGGAGACGTTGCGCACCGCGGCGACCTCGTCGCGGCCGGAGCGGCCGGAGGTGCGGTAGGTGATGGAGACGTCGTCGAAGATCAGGTCGGGCATCTCAGCGGCTCCTCAGCGTGGGGTTGGTGATGTTCTCGACCGCGCGGCCCATCACGGTGAAGGCCAGCACCACGAGCACGATCGCGATACCGGGCACGAGCACGTACCACCAGTAGCCGCTGGTCGCGGCGGAGACGTCCATCGCGTTCTTCAGGATCGAGCCCCAGGACTGCAGGGTCGTGTCGCCGAGGCCGAGGAACGCCAGCGTCGACTCGGAGATGATCGCGGAGCCGACCGTGAGGGTCGTGTTCGCGAGCACGAGCGGCAGCACCCCGGGCAGCAGGTGCTTGAGGATGATGTGCCAGTGGCCGGCGCCGAGCGCCCGCGAGCGCTCGATGTAGTCGCGCGACTCGACCGACAGCGTCTGCGCGCGCACCACGCGGGCCGTGCCCGCCCAGGAGGTGAGGCCGATGGCGATGATGATCGTCCACACTCCGCGGCTCAGCACCGACGACAGCACGATCGCGAGGATCAGCGACGGCAGCACCAGGAAGAAGTCGATGATGCGCATCATGAGGCCGCCGAAGAAGCCGGTGAAGTGTCCGGCGGCGATGCCGACGAGCGTGCCGATGATCATCGACATCGCGGTGGCGGCGAGGCCGACGAGCAGCGACACCCTGGCGCCCCACACCATGCGCACCCAGATCTCGCGACCCTGGTGGTCGGTGCCCAGCGGGTGCTCCCACGAGGGCGGGGCGAACCGCTGCACGTCGACGAGCTTCGTCACGTCGAGCATGCTCGCGGGGGCGATGACGGGCGCGAAGATCGCGACGAGCGCCACGATGATGAGGAAGACGAGCCCCACCATGCCGGCGCGGTGGTGCGCGAACTCCCGGCAGAAGCCGGTGAAGGCGACGCCGCGGCGGTGCCAGGCCAGGGCGCGGGGCGAACGGATGGTCGGGGATGCCGTGGTCATGCGCGCCTCACCCTCGGGTCGAGCTGACGGTAGATGAGGTCCGCGATGAGGTTCATCACGATGATGATCGTGGAGAACACCACGAAGGTGCCCTGCAGGAGCGGGAGGTCGGGGCCGGAGATCGCCTCGAACGTGAGCTTGCCGAGGCCGGGCCAGGAGAACACCGTCTCCACGGTCACGGCTCCCGCGATCAGGCCGCCGATGTGCATGAACACGAGGGTGACGGTGGGAAGCAGCGCGTTCGGCACGGCGTGGCGGCGGCGCACGAGGTCTTCGCGGAGGCCCTTGGCGCGTGCGGTGGTGAGGTAGTCGGCGCCCATCTCCTCCAGGAGCGAGCTGCGCATCACCATGAGGTACTGCGCGTACACCACGGCGACCATCGTGATCACCGGCAGCACCATGTGCGAGATCACGTCGAGCACGATGCCCACCGGGTCGGTCGGCGGGTTGGGAGACACCATGCCGCCGGTGGGGAACCAGTGCAGCGTGCCGCCGAAGATCATCAGCAGCAGCAGGGCCAGCCAGAACGTCGGCACCGACCAGAACACGAGCGAGGTGCCGGAGACGATGCGGTCGAAGGTGGAGCCGTGCTTCCACGCCGCCTTCTGGCCGAGCCACAGGCCGAGCGCGATCGCGATCACCGCCGCGGTCCCGGTGAGCAGGATCGTGTTCCAGAAGTACTGGCCGATCAGCTCGGACACCGACGTGCGGTAGACGTAGCTCGTGCCGAAGTTGAGGGTGAAGACGTTGCCGAGGTAGTCGAAGAACTGCTGCCACAGCGGCTTGTTCAGGCCGAGCTGCTCACGCAGCTGGTCGGCCTGCTCGGAGCTCATGCCGCGTTCGCGGGCGATCGAGGCGACCGGGTCGCCGGGCAGGATCTTGAAGGCGAAGAATCCGAGGAGGATCACCATCGCGAGGCTGATGGCCGCGCCGCCGAGCTTGCCGAGGATGTACCGGAGGGCGCCGACGCCGGTCGGCTGCTCTTCGGCGGCCGCGCTCGTGGCGATGGCCGAGGTGGAGGGGGGTACCGCGTTGGACATGGGGGTCTCCTTGCTGCGGAGCCGGAGACGTCGCGGGGGCGGGCTACCGCCGCCCGCGACGTCTCGCGGGGCTCATTCGACGTCGGCGATGTTGCGGCGTCGGATCAGGAAGAAGACCAGGGCGCCCACGGCGATCACTCCCACGACGACTCCGCCGATGATGAGGCCCGTGTTGGTGCCCGTGCCGCCGGCCGTCGCGCCCTCGACCGGCTCCACGGTCAGGTAGCCCCAGTAGCCGGCCTGGTTGGCGATGATGCCGCCGTCCTTGGGCTGCAGGGTGAACCCGGTGAAGCGGTCGGAGCGGTACGCCTCGAGCGAGTTGGCGTACCAGGTGGCCACCTGCGCGGTGTCGGTGTAGTTCAGCGCGAGCATGTCGTGCACGATCTCCTGCCGCTTCTCCTCGTCGATCTCGGAGCGCTGCTGGGCGTACATCTCGTCGAACTCGGGGTTGCAGTAGCCGTCCTGCGTGGTGCCGCCGGTGCCGTCGGTCGCGGTCGGCAGGTTCATGCAGGTGTTGATGCCGAGCTGGTAGTCGGGGTCGGGGTTGACCGACCAGCCGCTGAAGTACAGGTCGTAGTCGCCGGACGTGGCCTTCGCGCTGATGGTGTCGGAGTCGGTGGACTCGACCGTGATCTCGATGCCGATGTCCTTCATCCACGGCACGAAGAAGTCGGAGATGGACTGCTCGTTCGCGTCGTCGGCGTCAATCAGCAGGCGCAGCGCGAGACGCTGCCCGTCCTTCTCGCGGATGCCGTCGGCCCCGGGCGTCCAGCCGGCCTCGTCGAGCTTCGCCTGCGCGGCCTCGGGGTCGAAGCCGACGATCACGTCGTCGTCCTCCGACAGGTGCCACTTCGGGAAGGACGCGGGGATGAAGCTCGTCGCCAGCGTGCCCTCGCCGTCGAGCACCTTGTCGAGCAGGGTCGCGGTGTCGGTGCCGAGGCGGATGGCCTGGCGCACCTCGAGCTCCTTGAGCGCGGCGTTGCCGGTGCCGTAGGGGACGTTGTCGCGGGTCTGCTGGCCCACGTTGATGCTGATCGAGTGGTAGCGGCGGCCCTCACCGGAGTGGGTGGTGACGCCGTCGACGCCGTCGAGCGCCTCGAACTGGGTGGGGGTGAGACCGGTGACGAGGTCGACGTCGCCCGCCTTGAGGGCCTGCACCTGCGCGTCGGAGTTCGTGTAGTACACGTACTGGATCGCGTCGATCTTGGGGGCGCCGCGCCAGAAGTTCTCGTTCGCCTTCAGGGTGATGGACTGGTTGGCGGAGTAGCTGTCCAGCACGAACGGGCCGGAGCCGACGACCTCGGAGTCGTTGGCGAACGTGGTCGGGTCGTCGACCTTCTCCCAGATGTGCTTCGGCACGATCGGGATCTCGGAGCCGGGGTTCGGGGCCTGCGGGGTCTTCAGGGTGATGACGACGGTCTTGTCGTCGGGCGTCTCGACCGTGTCAAAGTTCGACACCAGGTTGCCGTTGGCGGTGCCCAGCGCGGGCACCGTGAGCATCTGGTCGTACGTGTACTTCACGTCGGCGGAGGTGATCGGCTCGCCGTCGGACCACACCAGGTCGTCCTGCAGCGTGAAGGTCCAGGTCTGGCCCCCGTCGGTGGCCTCCCACGAGTCCGCCAGACCCTTGGTCGGGGAGCCATCCTCGGCGTCGTTCTGCACGAGCGACTCGTACACGTACCGGATGATGTTGGTCGGCGTGAGGTAGATCGAGATGAACGGGTTGAACGTGTCGACGAACCCGGACGTCGCGATGCGCAGCGTGGTGTCCGATGCGGGGGATTCGGTGGCGGCGCTCGCGGTCTGCGCCTGGGCGGCACCGACCGGCGCGGCGACGAGAAGCGCGGTCGCGATCGCGGCGGCGGTCAGACTTCGCACTGATTTCGAGCGGGGGGCAAGACGCATGGAAGAAGTCCCTTCGGGCGCCGCCCGGATCCACGATGAAGCCGGGTCGGTGGAGACCATGCAAGCGGAAGTCGGGCCCGGGGTCAAGAGATTCGATGCGTATCGCGGAAGAAAAACTGCGGTCGTGGAGAAGACCCCCCGGCGCCGTTTGGGTGTAACACGGCGGAAACACGGGGCTGCCAGGATGCGCACGTGCGGGAACCGCCGAGACGGCGTCGCATCGTCACCGTGGAGATCCGGAACGTATCCTCGCCAGGGGTCCCGGGGCACGCGAACGGGAATCGTATCGTCAGTCCGCGGCGATCGTGAGCACGGCACGCAGGAGCGCGACCCGGTCGTGCAGGGAGGAGCGCAGGAAATGCTCGTCCACCGCGTGTGCGCCCCCGCCCCGTGGCCCGAAGCCGTCGACGGTCGGCAGGCCGAGCCCGCCCAGCAGGTTGGTGTCCCCGGCGCCCGCGGCCGGACGACCCTCGATGCGCTGACCGACACCGGCCGCCGCTTCGGAGATCTGCTCCAGCAGGGCGGCGTCCTGCGCGGAGGCCCGCCAGGCCGGCCGCGCGCTGAGCACCTCCGCCGTCACGGTCGCGCCCTCGCGCACCGGGTGCAGCGCGGCCAGGGCGTCGAGCACCCGGCGTTCGGTCACGGGATCCGTGAAGCGCAGGCCGATCTCGGCCGCCGCCTCCGCCGGCACCACGTTCGTGCGGGCTCCTCCGGCGATCGTGCCGACGTTGCACAGCACCGGACCGGGCAGGGCGGGATCCGCGACGATGCGTCGCACCGCGAGCAGCTGGTCGACGAGTTCGTCCACGGCCGAGATCCCGTGCTCCGGATCGAGGGCGGCGTGGGCGGCGCGCCCGGTGACCGAGAGGCGCACCCGCGCGCTGCCGCGACGGCCGACCTTGAGGGCGCCGTCGGGGTGCGGCGACTCGAAGCCGATCGCCGCCGCGGCCCCGCGCGCGCGTGCGGCCAGCAGCGGCCCGGACACGGGGGAGCCGATCTCCTCGTCGCACACGAGCACCACCCGCACGGCCCGGCGCCGCTCGACCGCGAGCGGCTGGAGGGTGCGCAGAGCCTCGAGCATCACCGCGATCCCGGCCTTCATGTCGTAGGCGCCCGGTCCGCGGACGACGTCGCCGTCCTCCACCCAGGGCACCTCCCCGTCGAGGGCGCCGACGGGCCACACGGTGTCGGTGTGCCCGATGAACAGGAGCGGATCGCCCGTGCCCGGCACGTCGATCACCAGGTCGGTCCCGGCGCTCGTGGGCTCGCGGCGGACAGTGCCGCCGATGGCCTCGAAGCGGGCGCTCAGGACGTCGGCGATGCGGGCGCTGGCGGCGGTGTCGCGGCTCGGCGACTCGATCGACACGAGCTCGCGCACGAGTGCGATGATGTCGTCAGAAGAGTGGTCCGCGTGCTGCGCCGCCGGAGAAGTGGTCACAGTTACGAACCGTATCTGCCTCTTGATCCCCGTGCAAGCCGCCGATAACATCGCTCAGAGCAGCAGGACTCTTCAATCTTAGGAAACGTATCGTGCCTCATTTCTCCGTGGCCGCTGACGCGGGCATCGGCTACGGCTGTCGGGAGCTGACCCAGTACACCGAGTTCCGAGAGGCCGCGGCGCTGTACGCCAGGGTGTTCGCCTACACCGAGAGCGAGTACGCGCTGAACGCCAACCTGCTCACCGCGCTCGCCCGCAACGGCGGTTCGGCGATCGGGGCCTTCGCCGACGACGGCGCGCTCATCGGATTCGCCTACGGCTTCGCCGGGTGCGACACCGACGGCACGCTGTTCCACTACTCGCAGGCGGCCGCCGTCGAGGCCGCCCAGCAGGGCCGCGGCGTCGGTCAGGCCCTCAAGCTCGCGCAGCGCGCGGTCGCCCTCCGGTGGGGGCAGCGCACCATGCGCTGGACCTTCGACCCGCTGCTGTCGCGCAACGCGCACTTCAACCTCAGCTCGCTCGGCGCCGTCGGCATCGCGTTCGAGCGCGACTACTACGCGCGCCCCGACACCGACCGGCTCGTGGTCTCGTGGGACCTCACCGCCGCCGCGCCGTCTCCGCGTGCCACGCCGCCGTCCGCCCCGGCGCTCGGGCCGGACGACTGGGGTCGCGCGGTCGCCGCACCGGACGGCACCTGGATCGCGATCCCCGTGCACCCCGGCCGCCTGAGCCCGGCCGAGCGCGAGGCGCTGCGCCGCGACCTCGAGCGCAGCATGACCGGGGTGTTCCACCGCGGGGAGGTCCTGGTGGCGGCGACGCGCCTCGACGATCAGACGGCGGTCTACCGCGCGACACCAGGGGAGGGCCCGGCATGAGCGACCACCACCACGAGGACCGCGACCTCGTCTCACCGCGCGACCGCTTCGGCGAGCGCATCCGCACCAACCAGTCGGCCGAGAGCATCCAGGCACGCATCATCGAGACCGAGCAGCGCACCCTCGCGCAGACGTTCGAGGAGCTCAGCCGCTCGGCGCAGGTGCCGCAGGCGGCCGCGCTCCTGCTCGGCGCCCGCCGTCGCTACGTCGCGGGCGAGGGCAAGGCCGCCGCGTACGCGCAGCTGCTCACCGCCGATCTCTCCGCCACGCTGTCCAACGTGTTCCTCGTGGACGGGCACGCACTGCAGCCGCTCACCGTGCTGACCGATGTGCGCGCCTCCGACGTGCTGATCGCGTTCTCCCTGCGGCGCTACCGCGAGGAGACCGTGCGGCTCGGACGGCTGTTCCACGAGGCGGGCGGACAGCTCGTCGTGATCACCGACAGCGAGGACGCGCCGCTGGCACCGATCGCCACGTCGCTCATCCGCGTGCGCACCGGGTCGGCGTCGTACGCCGACTCGCCGACCCCGGTCGCGGCGGTCTGCCACCTGCTCAGCGCCCTGACCACGGCGAGCGCGAAGGGTGCGCGTCGCCGCCTGGCCGAGCGCGACCGGCTCGTGGCGCGCCTCGGCCTCTACGGCCCGGAGCAGCCGCGGCCGCGCAGCGAGGAGGGCGGCGCGTGAAGATCGACCGCATCCGCCTGTTCACGCTGCGCCAGCCGCTGCGGCACAGCTTCGAGACCAGCTCGCACCGCAAGTCCGGCATCGAGCACATCCTCGTCGAGGTCACCGACACGGACGGGCGCACCGGCTGGGGGGAGATCGCGTCCCCGAGCGACCCCTACTTCGGCGCGGAGACCACGGTGACCGCGTGGGAGATCGCCACGCGGTACCTGGTCCCCGCCCTGCTCGGAGCGACCGGCGACGACCCGGCCGACCTGGAGTCGACGTGGTCGCGCGTGCGCGGACACGAGTTCGCGAAGGCGGGATTCTCCGGCGCGGTGTGGGACCTGTACGCCCGCACGCACGGCATCGCGCTCGCCGCGGCGCTCGGCGGCACCAGGGACGAGGTGGTCGCGGGGGTCTCGCTCGGCATCGAACCGTCGATCGACGAGCTCCTCGCGCAGGTCGAGCTGCAGCGCGCGGCCGGCTACCCGCGGGTCAAGCTCAAGATCGCGCCGGGGTGGGACGTGGAGCCCGTGCGGGCCGTGCGCGCCGCCCACCCCGACCTCGATCTCCACGTCGACGCCAACGGCGCCTACCCGGACGACGACGAGGCGGCCGCGGTGTTCGCGCGCCTCGACCGCGAGGGGCTCACCATGATCGAGCAGCCGTTCGGCCCCCACGAACTGGTGGCCCACGCGGAACTGCAGGCGCGCCTCGACACGGACGTGTGCCTGGACGAGTCGGTCGTGGCGCTCGGCGACCTGCGCGCCATGATCCGTCTGGGCGCCGGGCGCATCCTCAACATCAAGGTCTCGCGGATGGGCGGGCTCGGGGTGGCACGCGCCGCGCACGACATCGCGCTCGACGCCGGCATCCCCGTGTGGTGCGGCGGCATGCACGAGTTCGGCGTCGGCAGGGCCGCGAACGTCGCGGTGTCGTCGTTGCCCGGCTTCCTGCTGCCCTCCGACGTGTCCGGATCGGACAAGTACTACGAGAGCGACATCATCGAGCCGCCCGTCACCGCTCAGGCGGGGCGTGTGCGGGTGCCGACCGGGCCCGGCCTCGGCCATGAGGTGCAGGTGGCGCGCATCGAGCGCGACGCCGCGCGGGTGTACGACTCCGCGGCGTCCGACGTGCGCGACACCACCCTCACGCTCGGCTGACGGCCCCGGACCGCTGCGAGGAGTGGACCCATGCGCGCACTGCTGCTGTACCGGCTGGAGCTGTCCCCGGACACCGACCCCGCGGACGCCGTCGTCGAGGTGGACCCCGCGACCCCGATCATCCGCGCCACCGACCTGGGGGTGACCCGAGGGGACGGCGTGTTCGAGACCGCGGCCGTGCGCCACGGCGTGCCCCAGGCGCTGGAGGCGCACCTGCACCGGCTGGAACGGTCGGCTGCGCTGCTCGAGCTGCCGGCGCCGTCGCTCGACCGCTGGCGCACGGCCGTGCGCAGGGCGGCCGCCGCGGTGTCGCGACCCGGGGTGCTGCGCGACGGCGAGATCGCCTCGATCAAGTTCGCCATGACCCGCGGCGACGAGCTCGACCACGCGGGACCCACCGGCTGGGTGCTCGGCTTCGCGGGCGCCGACCCCTCGACCGTGCGCGCCGCGGGGGTCACCGCGGTGGTGCTCGACCGCGGGTACCGGCACGACGTGATGCACACGGCGCCCTGGCTGCTGCAGGGCGCGAAGTCGCTCGCCTACGCGGTCAACCAGGCGGCGCTGCGGGAGGCGGCACGCCGCGGTGCGGACGACGTGGTGTTCGTCAGCGCAGACGGGTTCGTGCTGGAGGGGCCGCGGTCGACCCTGATCGCCCGCATCGACGACACCCTGGTCACCCCGCCGCCGGAGTTCGGCGTGCTGCCGGGCACCACCCAGGGGGATGTGTTCGCGGGGCTCGCCGACCGCCGCACCGCGATCGTGCCCGTGACGCGGGAGGATCTGCGGCGGGCGGATGCCCTGTGGCTGTGCTCCAGCACGCGCGGTGCGGTGCCGGTGCGCGCCCTCGACGGCGCGGCCCTGGCGATCGACCATGAGCTCACCGCGCGGATGAACGCGGTGCTGGATGCACGGGAGGACTGACATGACCGGCGACGGACGGACTCTGGACGGGGTGTTCGACGGGCACAACGACCTGGCCTGGGCGAGCAGGACGCTGCTCGGGTACCGGGTGGACGAGCTGGCCGGGCCGGTGGCGGCCACTCAGACCGACCTTCCGCGGCTGGATGCCGGGGGCGTGGCGGCCCAGTTCTGGTCGGTGTGGGTCGACCCGGTGCTGGAGGGTGCGGAGCAGGTGGTGGCGACGCTGGAGCAGATCGACTTCGTGCACCGGCTGGTGGACGCCCACCCCGATCGGCTCGCCTTCGCCCGGACCGCGGCGGACGTCAGGGCGGCGATGGCCGAGGGGCGCATCGCCTCGCTGATCGGCATCGAGGGCGGCGACCAGCTCGGCGGCTCGCTCGCGGCGCTGCGCCAGTTCGCGCGGCTCGGTGCGCGCTACCTGACTCTGACGTGGTCGCGCACGATCGCCTGGGCGGATTCCGCGACCGACGAGGAGCGCCACGGCGGACTGACGGAGTTCGGGCGGGAGGTCGTGCGCGAGCTGAACCGCATCGGCGTGCTGGTCGACCTGTCCCACGTGGCGCCGAGCACGATGCGCGACGCGCTCGCGATCACCACGCGGCCCGTGATCGTGAGCCACTCCGGAGCGCGCGCGCTGTGCGACCACCCGCGCAACGTGCCGGACGACGTGCTCGCGGCCATCGGTGCGCAGGGCGGCGTGGTGATGGTGCCGTTTGTGCCGACGTTCCTGTCGCAGGCCAGACGCGACTGGTGGGAGGCGGGCGGTGCGGGCGAGGCCCCGGCGGTCGGGGTGAGCGACGCGGCCGATCACCTCGACCACGTCCGGCGCGTCGCGGGTGCGCACGCGGTCGGTATCGGCGCGGACTACGACGGTTCCGACGCGATGCCCGACGGTCTCGGCGACGTCTCGTGCTACCCGGCTCTGTTCGCCGAGCTCCGGCGACGCGGCTGGTCGGAGGAGGACCTGGCCGCGGCCGCCCACGAGAACGTGCTGCGCGTGCTCGCCGCCTCCGACCCCGACCACGAGGCGTTCCTCGCCGGCCGCGCGGGGTCACCGGCCCCCGCGGCGCTGGTGCCCGCGGTCGACACCACCGCGCGAGAAGGGGCGGAATGAGCGCCCGTGTGCTCGTAATCGTGAACTCCGCCAGCTCGGGCCCGCGACGTCTGGGTGCGTGGCTCACGGAGCGCGGCCTCGACGTCCACCCGGTCGTGGGAGCGCAGGAGCCGCTGCCGACCTCGCTCGACGGCTACGCGGGGCTCGTGCTCCTCGGCGGGGGACTCATGCCCGACGACGACGACCGCGCGCCGTGGCTGGCGGCCGAGCGCGCGCTCGCCGCCGAGGCGATCGCCCGCGACTTTCCGACACTCGGCATCTGCCTCGGCGGTCAGCTGCTCGCGCACGTGGCGGGGGGCGAGGTGCGGGCCAAGACCGGGCCGGTCGAACGCGGGGCCACGCCCATCCAGCCCACGGACGCGGGGCGCGAGGACGCGGTGTTCGCCGCCCTCGGTGACGAGGCCCCCATGATCGAGAACCATCAGGACATGATCACGGCTCTCCCGCCCGCGGCCGTGCTGATGGCCTCCAGCGCGGCGGTCGAGAACCAGGCCTTCCGGCTGGGTGCGCACGTGCGCGGCGTGCAGTTCCACCCCGAGGCGTCCGCCGCCGACCTGGAGCGCTGGGACGACGCGGCGCTGCGTGGCGAGGGACGGTCGCTGCCGGCCCTGATCGCGGAGGCCGAACGCGTGCACGACCACAACACCGCCGCGAGCCGCGCGCTCATCGAGGCCTTCGCCGACGAGGTGCGCGCCGGGGTCTCGGCATGACGTCCCCCGGGCCCCGCGGGCCGGCGGAGGCGACGGACGAGGGCGTCCTCCGGCTCGGGCTGGACGACGACGCGCGGCGCGGGGCCCCCGCGGCCGTCGCGGCGGTGTGCGACCGGGGCACGGTGCGGGCGGTCGCGGTGCACGGACACCCGCACGGCGACGGGCGCCCGACCACACGCGACACCGTGTTCCGCATCGCCTCGATGTCGAAGAGCTTCCTCGCCGCGACGGTCCTGGTGCTGCGCGACCGCGGACTGCTCGACCTGCACGCGCCGATCACCACGTCGGTACCGGGCGTGCGACTGCTCCACGACGGCCGGGAGTGCACGGTGACGGGGGAGCAGCTGCTGTCGAACCGCTCGGGGCTGGGAGAGGACAACGCCTGGGTCGACCGTCACCTCGGCGCCGGCCGGGAGGAGCTCGCGGCGCTGTTCGCGTCGGGCCTGCCGCTCGCCGCGGTCCCCGGCACCGTGTATCAGTACTCCAACCTCGGGCAGTCGCTGCTCGGGCGGGCGGTCGAGGCCGTGACCGGGAGAGCGGTGGAGGACGTGGTGCGCGAGGTGCTCCTGGAGCCGCTCGGGCTGCACCGCACCGCGCACACCCCCGACGCGTTCCCCGACGACGAGCGGGCGCACGGCTTCCGCACGTTCGACGGCGGGGAGACCTTCCGCCCCGAGCCGTTCGTGGGGGCGGGGGCGCTCGGGTGCATCGGCAGCATGGTCAGCACGGTGGACGACATCGCGACGTGGATGTGGTTCCTCGGCTCGGCGTTCACGGATGAGCCCGTGGCGCCGGAGGTGCTCTCACCCGCGTCACGCAGGGAGCTGCAGCAGCCGCGCACGCCCATCCCCGGGCCGCCAGGGGCGTTCCCCGGACACGAGCTCGCCGCCGCCGGCTACGGCTACGGGCTGGTCGTCGAGGAGGATCGACGGTTCGGGCGGATCGTGCAGCATTCGGGCGGGCTGCCCGGGTTCTCGTCGCACATGCGGTGGCACGCCGCGACCGGGCTCGGCGTGGTCGCCTTCGGCAACTCGGATGACTTCGCGGCGCGGCGCGTGGCCGGCGTCGCACTGGACGAGCTCCTCGCGGGCACGGGGGCGCCGTCGGCCGTGGTGCGACCGTGGCGGGAGACCGTGGCGGCGGCGCAGGCCATCGATGCGGCGATCCGTGAGGGCCGGTCCGCCTCCGCGTATCCCGTCCTCGCGGATCACGTGCTGGCCGACGTGCCCGCGGATGTGCGGGATGCGCGGCTGGGCGCCCAGCTCGAGGAGGTCGGCGGACTCGTGCCGGAGCAGGCGCCGTTCGCGGAGCGTGTGGTCGCCGCCGGGAGCGAGGCCGAGCTGCGCTGGCGGATCGCGGGAGTGCGGGCCGATCTGCGCGTCGAGGTGCGGATGATCGGGCTGCCCGAGCCGCGGATACAGGGGCTGTCGGTCGTGGTCGTGCCGACGGGGGAGTCGCGGTCGGAGGGGGAGCAGCCGGGCCCGGCCGACCGCCACCGCCTCGTGCTCCCCGCGCTCTGACCTCCGGCGCACGAGGGCCGCGGTCACAGATCGACCCCGTCCAAAAATCGGTTCTAGGATGGATCCATCCCACCCGATCGTTCTGAGGACCGTCATGCCCGCCACCCCCGTGCGTCGTCTCCTGCCCGCCGCCGCGCTCGCCGCCGTCACCGCCCTGGTGCTCGCCGCGTGCGCCGGTCCCTCCACCGATGCCGACGGCGAGGTGGGCGATGAGCTCGTCTGGTCGATCGAGGGCGCGAACCTCTCCGCAGGGCACATGGATCCGCAGGTCAGCCAGCTCGACGTCTCCGGCATGGTGCAGCGCGCCGTGCTCGACTCGCTCGTGTTCCAGGAGGAGGACGGCAGCTTCAGCCCGTGGCTGGCGACGGAGTGGGAGGTGTCGGACGACAGCACCGAGTACACCTTCACGCTTCGCGACGACGTGACCTTCACCGACGGCGAGCCGTTCGACGCCGAGGCCGTGAAGGCGAACTTCGACCGCATCGTCGACCCGAAGACCAAGTCCGCGCAGGCGGCCAGCATGATTGGCGCCGACTTCTACGAAGGCACGGAGGTCGTCGACGAGCACACCGTGAAGGTCACGTTCACGCAGCCGTACGCCCCGTTCCTGCAGGCCGCCAGCACGCCGCAGCTGGGCTTCTACTCGCCCGCGGTGCTGAAGGAGTCCGCGGCGAAGCTGAAGGCCGGGGGCCCGGGCGTCACCGTGGGCACCGGTCCCTTCGAGCTCACCGAGTACACGCCCGATCAGGAGCTCGTGTACACGCGCAACGACGACTACGCCTGGGGGCCGCACGGGGAGAAGGCGCCGTCGTTCCAGACGCTGCGCGTGGAGATCCAGCCCGAGGCCGCCGTGCGCAGCGGCGTCGTGCGCAGCAGCGAGGCCGACCTCGCCAGCGACATCCCGCCGAACCTGGTCGAGGAGCTCGGCGACGGCGTCACGGTCGACTCGGTCGAGTACCCCGGCCTGCCCTACTCGCTGTACCTGAACGAGAAGTACGGCGTATTCGCCGACGAGAAGGTGCGCCAGGCGTTCGCGCGGGGCATCGACATCGACGCCGCCGTGGAGGAGATCTACTTCGGCCAGTTCCCGCGGGCGTGGAGCATCCTCGGCTCGACGACGCCCGGGTACGACGCGGCGCTGGAGGGCACCTGGCCGTACGACCAGGACGCCGCGAACGCGCTCCTCGACGAGGCCGGGTGGACCGAGCGCGACGCCGACGGCATCCGCATGAAGGACGGCGCGCGCCTCTCGGTGCGCTGGATCGCGTGGACCCCGGTGCCCGACGACCAGGCCGCGCTCGCGAACGCCATCCAGTCCGACCTCAAGGCGATCGGCTTCGAGGTGCAGCGCGAGGTGCTGGAGCCGGGCGCCTACAACGCGCAGTACGAGCCGAAGACGTTCGACCTCACGGACTGGGGCTTCTCGGGCGTGGACGCCGACTTCCTGCGCAACCACCTGCACAGCGAGGGCTTCCAGAACGCCTCGCAGGTCACCGACCCCCAGATCGACGCGCTGCTGGAGCAGGCGGTCTCCTCGAGCGACCAGGACACCCGCAACGCCCTGTACGCGCAGCTGCAGGAGTGGAACGCCACGTACACCGCGATCGTGCCGCTCTACAGCCCGTCCGCGATCACGGCGGTCGGCGAGCGCGTGAACGGCCTGCAGTACGACCTGTACGGCCGGCCGCTGTTCTACGATGTGACCCTCGGCTGAGTCCGCTCAGCCGCCGGGACGAGGGAAGCAGGACGCAACGGTGAAGGCTGCCCTGCCGCGGATCGCCGGCCTCCTCGCGACCGTAGTGGTGGTGCTGTGGGGCGCCGCCACCCTCGCGTTCCTCGCCTTCCGGCTCATCCCCGGCGACCCGGTCTCGGTGATGCTCGGCCCGCAGGCGCAGGTGAGCGATGAGGTGAAGGACGGCATCCGCGCCGAGCTCGGGCTCGACCGGCCCGTCCTGGAGCAGTACGCGTCGTTCATCGGGCAGCTCGCCCGGGGCGACCTGGGCGAGTCGTATCAGCTGCGGCTGCCGGTGACCGAGGTGATCGGCCGACAGCTCGGGGCGACCCTGCAGCTGTCCGCGCTGGCCCTGGCGATCGCCGTGGTGCTCGCGCTCGCCGTGACCGTGCTGGTGCGCGGACGGACGGCGCGCGCGGTGGCCGCGGCGGTCGAGCTGGTCGTGCTGTCCTCGCCGGTGTTCTGGATCGGGCTCGTGCTGCTGAGCGTCTTCGCGTTCGGTCTGGGGTGGTTCCCGGTGTCGGGCGCCCGCAACCCTGCGACCCTCGTGCTCCCCGCGGTCACGCTCGCGCTGCCGGTGGCGGCCCTGCTGAGCCAGGTGCTGCGCGACGCGCTCGTGCAGGCCGAGCGGATGCCGTTCGCCGAGACGGTCCGCGCGCGGGGGGCGAGCCCGTCGTGGTTCACGCTGCGGCACGGACTCCGTCACGGTGCGGCCTCGGGCATCACGCTGGCCGCCTACCTCACGGGCTCGGTGCTGGGCGGCGCGGTGCTGGTGGAGACGGTGTTCGCGCGGCCGGGGCTGGGGCGCGTGACCCTCGCGGCGATCAGCGACCGCGACCTCCCCGTCATCACCGGCATCATCCTGCTGAGCGCCGTCGTGTTCGTGGCGGTGAACCTCGTGGTCGAGCTCGTGCATCCGCTGATCGACCCCCGGGTGCGGGCCGCAGCGGCCGGAGGCGCCCGATGAGCCGCGGTCAGCGGGCGGCGCTGTGGTCGGCGGTCGCGGTGCTCGCGGTGATCGCGGTCGCGGCGGTGTGGCCCGACCTCCTCGCCCCGCAGGACCCGCTGCAGACCGACGTGCGTTCGGCCCTGCTGCCGCCCAGCCCCGAGCACCTGTTCGGCACCGACCAGAGCGGACGCGACGTGTACGCGCGCGTGGTGCACGGGGCCGGGCGGTCGCTGGGCATCGGGCTCCTCGCGACCGGCATCGCGGTCGTCGTCGGGCTGCTCGTCGGCGCGGTGGCGGGGATGGCGCCGCGGGGCGTGGACCTCACCGTGATGCGGGTCAACGACGTGCTGATGGCGTTCCCCGAGTTCCTGGTGGCGCTCGTGGTGGTCGCGGTGCTGGGCCCGGGACCGGTGAACATTGCGATCGCGGTGACCCTGGCCGCGGTGCCGGTGTACGTGCGCCTGGCCCGGGTGCAGACCAGGACGCTGCGCGTGGCCGAGCACGTAGAGGCCGCGCGCATCCTCGGGGTGCCGCCGCTGCGGGCCTTCACCCGGCACGTCGCCCCCGGGGTGCTGGGCTCGCTCAGCGTGCTCGCGACGATCGGCATCGGATCCAGCATCCTCGCCGCCGCCGGGCTCAGCTTCCTCGGCCTCGGGCCGTCCGAGCCGACCCCGGAGTGGGGGCTGATGCTCGCCGGAGGCCGGAACGTGCTCGGACAGGCGTGGTGGATCTCGGTCTTCCCCGGCATCGCGATCACGCTCTCGGTCGTGTGCGCGACGGTCGTCGGACGGATCCTGCGGGCCAGGGCGGACGGGAGGACGGCATGAGGGCGCTCGAGCTGCGGGGTCTGCGGATCGCGTTCGACGGCACGGCGGTCGTAGACGGCGTCTCCCTGTCGGTCGAGCGCGGCGAGTGCGTCGCGATCGTGGGGGAGTCCGGTGCGGGCAAGACCCTCACCGCCCGCGCTCTGCTCGGGCTCACGCCGCGTGCGGCGACCGTGACCGCGGAGGGGCTCGTGATCGACGGGACGGATGCCGCCGCCCTCGGCGAGCGCGCCTGGCGGCGGCTCCGCGGCGCGCGGATCGGCCTGGTGGCGCAGGACGCGCTGGTCTCGCTCGACCCCCTGCGCCGCATCGGGGCGGAGGTCGCCG